>JAVECW010000184.1 GCA_030841285.1 Microbacteriaceae bacterium | reverse complement strand
CGCACGCACTCGAGTCGAGTCAAAGTCCCCTTCCGGGTATCCCGGGAGGGGACTTTTGCGCGACTCGAGTTGCTTTGCGGAGCGTGATGAAATGTAACGAATATGTTAAGCATCCTAACGAACGTTGCTTTTGGGTTTATTCGTAAGTTTTACTAACAAACATGCAATTGCAAGGATCTTCACAGCTTCCGGATAACAACCCCGGACCGCTGGCCTTTGTCGCCGGGCGGGCGCTGCGCCCGACGAGCAAGGTTCTTCCGGAGCATGCTCGTCGTCACAACCGCAGCCTGGTTCTCCAGACCCTGTACCGGGCGGGCAGGCAGAGCCGCGCCGACGTCGCCCGCAGCACCGGCCTCACCCGGGTGACGGTCTCCGATCTCGTCGCCGAGCTCATGGCCGAGGGACTGCTCATCGAGACCGGCCAGCGCGAGGGTGTGCGGCCGGGCAAGCCGGCAACGCTCCTCGACATCGATCGCACCACCTTCCAGATCATCGGGATCGACCTCAGCGACTACTCGACCTTCCGCGGGGCCGTGCTCGACCTCGACGGCCAGATCCTGAGCCGTTCGGACGTTCCGCTTGCCGCGAGCACGGGCGCGGATGCAACAGCCCTCGTCTTCACGCTCGTGCAGACGCTCATCAGTCAGGCAACGGCGCCCATCCTCGGCATCGGTGTCGGCTCGCCCGGTGTCGTCGATCTCGGCGGCGTCGTGCTCAGCGCGCCCAACCTCGGCTGGCATGACGTCGCTCTGCAGGCCGGCCTCGCCGCCCGCTTCCCCTTCCCTGTTCTGGTCGCCAATGACGCAAACGCTGCGGTCCTCGCCGAGCACAGTTTCGGCGGCGCGGAGAGCGACACCATGCTCATCAAGGTCGGGCACGGTGTCGGCGCCGGCCTGTTGCTGGGTGGAACGCCGCTCTTCGGCAGCCGCTTCGCCGCCGGTGAAATCGGGCACGTCGTTGTCGGCACGGATGGCGGCGACGAATGCGCGTGCGGCAAGCGCGGCTGCCTGGAAACCTGGCTGGCGACACCGCGGCTGGACGCGAAGCTTGCGGCGGCGGCCTCATCCGCCGTAAGGGAAGAAATACTTCGGGAAGCCGGTCACCGTCTCGGCATTGCGCTCGCCCCAGTGGTTGGCGCGCTCAATCTCGCCGAGATCGTGCTCAGCGGCCCGATCAACCTGTTAGATGGCCCACTTGCACTGGCAACCATCGAAACGCTCCGCAGTCGAACGATGGCCGAGTTCCACGGCGATCTGACGTTGCGGATGACCACCCTCGGTGAGGACATCGTCATGCGCGGCGCAGCCGTCATGGTCCTCTCCGGACAACTCGGGGTCTCATAGTCCCACCTCAACCCCGTTTCCCAAGGCGGTGTGCCGCTCGCACATCGTTCAGCCCTTGAAAGGAAAACACCATGAAGAGAAAGCTCGCAAGCGTCACAGCTGTCGCACTCGCGTCAGCCCTCGCGCTGGCCGGGTGTAGTGGCACCAGCACTGACACCGGCAGTGGCGCCAGCACGGACGGCAAAGGCAAGACCATCACGCTATGGCTGGCTGGAGGGGACACCCCCGACACCCTGCGCACGTACCTGAAGGATGAGTTCAAGAAGGAGACCGGCGGAACGCTGAACATCCAGCAGCAGGACTGGGGCAACCTGGTCACCAAGCTGACGACGGCGCTGCCAGATGCGAACAACACTCCGGATGTCACGGAGATGGGTAACACGCAGTCGCCGACCTTCACCAACGTTGGCGCCTTCCTCGACATCACCGACATGTACAGCAGCCTGGGGGGCAGCGACCTGCTCCAGTCGTTCGTCGCTGCCGGCAAGGTGGGCGACAAGAACTTCACGCTGCCGTACTACTTCGGTTCGCGCTACATGTTCGTGCGCAAGGACATCTGGTCGCAGGCCGGCGTCGCGGTGCCGACCACGCTCACCGAGTTCAACTCCGCGGTCACCACGATCGCGCAGAAGAACCCGGCTGGTATCGCCAACTTCTCTGGCTTCTACCTCGGTGGCCAGGACTGGCGCGATGGCATCTCGTGGATCTTCGCCAATGGTGGAGACATCGCCAAGCAGCAGAACGGCAAGTGGGTCGGGACTCTCGAGGACGCTGGCTCGCTCAAGGGCCTCGAGCAGCTGCAGACGATCTACAAGTCGGCATCCAAGGCTCCGAACGACGCCAAGGACAGCAACCAGTACATCTACCTGAACGACGATGACGCTATCCCCGGTGCAACGACCGCGGATGCAGCAACGCCGGTCTCGCTCTCGGCCGCTACGATCATGGCTCCGGGCTGGGCGCACTGGTCGATCGGGACAAAGGGTACGACGGATGGCAAGGTCACTCGCACCTGGGACGACAAGACGTTCGGCGTCTTCGCCCTGCCGGGTAACGACGGCAAGCCCGCTCCAGTCTTCGCCGGAGGTTCCAACATCGGAATCTCCGCGAAGAGCAAGAACCCTGGCCTGTCCAAGACCCTCCTGAAGATCATCTTCTCGAAGACCTACCAGGAGATGCTCGGCAAGAACGGCCTCGGACCGGCGAACTCGAAGTACACCTCATCGCTCGGCACCGACGAGTTCGCGAAGGCACTCATTGCGTCCGCATCTAACTCGAAGCTGACCCCTGAGGCTCCTGGCTGGGCGTCGGTCGTGTCCTCGGGCGTTCTCGAGGAGTTCTTCAGCTAGATCAAGGAT
>JAVECW010000168.1 GCA_030841285.1 Microbacteriaceae bacterium | reverse complement strand
GCCGGATCGCGCCTCCCGTGACGTCGTAGAGCCGCGTGGTGAGCGCGGTCAGTGTCGATTTGCCGCAGCCGGTCAAGCCGACGATGGCCATGGTCTCGCCCGGCTCGAGGGTAAGGTCGATCCCGTTGAGCACGTCTGGCACCGCCTCGGGCGAATCCTGGTAGCGGAAGTGCACATTGTCGAACACCAGCTCACCGCGCGGATGCGCGATGGTCAGCGGCTCGCTCGGATCCTCGATCGTGTTCACCGTGTCGAGCACGTCGAAGAAGCGGTCGGCGGCCGTGCGCGTGTCGAAGGTCATCGACAGCAGGAAGCCGATCGACTCGACAGGGAACCGCAGGACTGTCGCGGTCGCGAAGAACGCCACGAGCTGGCCAACGGTCAACTGGCCCTGCGAGGCGAGCCAGACGCCGGCGACCAGGCAGAGCCCGAACGCGACATCCGGCGCGAGCAGTAGCCAGAGCCAAATGCCCGCGATGGCCTTGGCCTTCTCGATCTCCGTGCCGCGCAGTTCCTCCGCCCGCGACTCGAAGTTCTTGAGCGCGTGCTTGCCACGCCCAAACGCCTTGAGAACACGGATGCCGTGCACCGACTCCTCGACGGCCGTCGCCAGGTCGCCAGCCTGGTCCTGGCTGCGGCGCGCGATCGTCGAGTACTTGCCCTCGAAGATGTAGCCGTAGATCCAGAGCGGGATCGAGCACACGAGGAAGATGAGCCCGAGGATCCAGTTCCACGCGATCAGGATGCCGAACCCGACGACGATCGTGATGGCGTTGACGACGAGCAGCACGAGGCCGAACGAAATCCAGCGCCGGATGAGGTTGAGGTCGCTCACGGCACGCGAGAGCAGCTGGCCGCTCGGCCAGCGATCATGGAAGCTCACCGGCAGATCCTGAAGCTGCGCGTAGAGGCCGTTGCGCATCCTCGCCTCGATGTGTGTGCCGGGGTTGAGCACGAACCAGCGACGCAGCGCGATGAAGACCGCCTCGGCCGCGCCGAGTCCGACGACGAGCAGGGCGGCCGGCCAGATCTGTGCGGTGTCGCCCGTTGCGAGCGGGCCGTCGACGAGCCACCCGAGCACCTGCGGGATGCTCAGGGCGACGAGGCTCGCGATCAGTGCGGAGGCCATGCCGAAGTAGATGCGCACCATGGCGGGCTTGGCATACGGGTAGATCCGCAGGATTGTTCGGAAGGTGCTCGGGCGCGCGGCGCTCGAATCCTGTTGAGGCGGATGCTGGTGCTCAGCGGAGGCAGACATAGTGAGCCGTTTTCTGTGGGAATGGCAGCAAAAGTGGCGCGCGGCGAAATACCGGGCAACCATCGAAGGTCCGGACGTGAAGGATCCGGCGGAGCTCCGGCGTAGACGCCGGTGCGAGCGGAGGGCGGGAGAGCTAGCCGGCCGCGCCGAGCGCGAGCACTGACGTGAGGGCAGTGACGACAGCGCTCTCGATCGCAAACGCGATCCGGTTGTTCTCTGTCTTTGTCATAGCGCCCTCCCAGGTATGCATGGTCTTCACGGTGCTCATTGTCATCACAGTGCGTAGTTCACAGTGGCTGCCAGTGATCGCCCTTGGGGCTCTCGCGCAGGGCAGCTTTACAGGCTATACCTGAGTGTCCGCCGAGTGCAAGCAAAGAATCGCGGTCGGGCGCTGGTGCGACCCGACGGAATGCCGCCCTACGGAATGCCGCGCTAGGGGATGCGGATCGAGAGGCAGGTGACGCACCCCTCGAGCTTTTCGAACTCGCTCAGGTCGGTCGTGACGACCCGGTAGCCGAGATCGGCAATCAGCTCGGCCGACGCGGGCGCAGACGACGACATGAGCACGGTGTTCTCGTCGAGCACGACGACGGCAGCTCCCTCCGCCTCCGGCACGGCAAGGAAGTGCGGGAACAGGCTCGTGTCGTCAAGGAGCGGCGGGTAGCCGATGACCGTGCCATCCGGGAGCGCGGTGACGGCGGTCTTCAGGTGCAGCGCCTTCGTCACCGGGACGGCGATGACCGTGTAACCAAGTGGCGCGAGCAGCGCGCGCAGCTGACGGATGCCATCCGCATTCGTCCGACCGCCGCGGCCCACGTAGACGGTCGCTCCGACCGTGAGGACGTCCCCGCCATCGAGCGTTCCCGGCTCCTCGATCCGTTTGATCTCGAGGCCCTGGTTGCGTAGAGCCACCTCTGTGCCCGCCGTCTCGGCGGCGCGGGACTCGGCTCCTGGACGGGCGATCACGGCCACATCGCCGAAGACGACAGCGGTGTCCTCGACGAAGACGGAGTCGGCGAGGTTGTCGGCTGACGCGACCTCGACGGTCGTCCAGCCTGCCTCTGTGAGCGCTGTGACATAGCCATCCCACTGCGAGTCCGCGAGCTCGCTGTCGATCTCCGTGCGCTCGATGTGCGTGACGAGGCCGTCGGACAGGTTCGACGCCGGCATGCGCACGAAGGCGAGCTTGTACTCGGATTGGGCGCCCAGGCGGGAATCAAGAAGCGCGCGGTAGACTCGGCGGCCGAGTGTCGGGGTCGCCACGGCGATCAGGATCCAGAGCAGCAGGTTGAAGCCGAACAGGGTCGCCAGGAGCTGTGCAAGGATCGCGGACGTCAGGGTTCCACCGCTGAACGTGACGAGAAGCATCCCACCGACGAGTGCCGCGAGCGCGCCGACGACGATTCCGACGATGATCGCGACGTACCCCCGCGAGTATCCGCCAAGCAGTCCGGCGGCAAAGAGCAGCACAACGGCGGCGATCGCACTCGTGTCGTAGAAACCGCTCGCCTGGGCCAGGATCGTGGTCTGGAAGCCCTGCGAGATGAAGACAGCGACAATGCTGCCCACATAGGCGACGGCGGCGACGGCGAGAGCTGACAGAGCGGATGCGACGAGCCGACGGCCCCACGTATAGGTCATGCCGTCCAACCTACCGGAGCGTGTCTATGCGTTCGCTGGAGCCGAGCTTTGCCGCGGGCGGCCGGCCCCGCGCGTCCAGATGCCCATGCGTGCGGCCGCGCCGGGCACCCGTCGGCTCTAGGCCGCGCCCAGTCGGGCCGCTGCCATCTCTTCCGCGGCGACGAGTGTGGTCACACCACGAGCCTTCGCCTCGCGGAAGATCCGGGCGGTCGTGTCACCGATCTCCTCGACGCGTCGTCGCGTTGCGGCCGCGGACGGGTTCTCCTCATTCATCATGGCGAGGAAGATGACCCCACCGGCGTTGACCACGAAATCGGGAGCCCAGAGGATGCCGCGCGCGGCAAGCCGCGCCGCGCCGCTGCGCTCCGCGAGCTGGTTGTTGGCGGGTCCGACGACGGCCCTGACGCGCAGCCCATCGATCACCTCGCTCGTGAGCGCGCCGCCCACGCCTGCGGGCACGAAGACGTCACCATCGACGAGGTGTGCCATGCCCGGCTCGACCCAGGCTGCGCCGAGCCGATCGGCGAGCTCGCGCTTGGCGGGGTTGACATCCGTGACCGTGAGAATCGCGCCCTCCGACGCGAGCCTGGTTGCGAGGATCGAGCCGACGTGGCCGAGACCGAGCACGGTCACCCGGCGGCCCGCGACCTCCCGGCTGCCGAACGCTTCCTCGAGCGTCGCAAGAAGACCGGCATAAACGCCGGCCGCGGTCGCGTCGCTCGGCTCCCCGACACCGCCCTCGGCGGATGGCAGTCCGCAAACGTTGTCGGTGCGCGTCGCGACGATCGCCATGTCTTCGGCGGAGGTGCCGACATCCTCGGCCGTCATGTACGCGCCACCCAGGCTCTCGACCGCGTCGCCGAGGTCGAGCATCACGTCGCGGCGCGTGCCAGCGTCGAGGACGGTGCCCCTGGGCAGGTAGATGACGGCTTTGCCGCCACCACGATTGAGGCCCGCCGCCGCGTTCTTGAAAGTCATGCCCTCGGCCAGGCGCAGCGAGTCGCTGACCGCCTCCGCCCAGCTGTCGTACGTCCACAGCCGGCACCCGCCGAGTGCGGGGCCAAGCTTCGTGGAGTGCACGGCGATGCTCATGGTATAGCCGCTGCGTTTGCCTTTGACGACGAGGAGCGTTTCGTGTTCGAGGGTGTCACCGCTTGTGGCGGTCAGATCGACGAGAGTGCTGGACATTGCTATCTCCTTGTGGGAAATGGGGTTGTGGGATCACCACCTCTGAGTCCATCAGGACTCCCCCATTTGCACAAGCACGGCGCCACGCTCTCTCGCGCGCAGGTCTCCGGCAGCCCTCAGCAGACCAGCGCGCTCAGTGGAAGAAGTGCCGCTCGCCGGTGAAGTACATCGTCACGCCTGCGGCCTGGGCCGCGGCGATGACATCCTCGTCGCGAATGGATCCGCCCGGCTGCACGATCGCCGTGACGCCCGCGTCGATCAGGATCTGCGCGCCGTCGGCGAACGGGAAGAACGCGTCGGATGCCGCGACGGAACCCGCCGCTCGGTCCCCGGCCCTGGTTACCGCGAGCTGACAGGAGTCGACCCGGTTGACCTGGCCCATTCCAACGCCGACGGATGCCCCGTCGTGCGCGAGCAGGATCGCGTTCGACTTGACGGCACGGCACGCCTTCCAGGCGAACTCCAGATCCGCTTTCGTCGCTGCTTCTGCTTCTTCGCCGGAAACGAGCTGCCACCCGGCCGAGGGTGCGGGGGCGGCATCCGAGGTGTCGAACCTGTCAGAGGTCTGCACGAGGAGGCCGCCGGAGATCTGCCGGATCTCGTGTGAAGTGCGCGCATAGTCGGCCGGGAGCTTGAGCAGGCGAAGGTTCTTCTTGGTCTGGAGCAGCTCGAGCGCGGCCGGCTCGAAGTCTGGCGCGACGAGGACCTCGGTGAAGATGCCCTTGACCGTCTCAGCCATGGCGAGCGTCACCGTACGGTTGGCCGCGATGACCCCGCCGTACGCGGAAACCGGGTCGCAGGCGTGCGCCTTGGCGTGCGCATCCGCTACGTCACTACCGACCGCGATCCCGCAGGGGTTCGCGTGCTTGATGATGGCGACGGCCGGCTCGCTGAAGTCGTACGCGCTGCGCAGCGCGGCATCCGCGTCCACGTAGTTGTTGTACGACATCTCCTTGCCGCCCAGTTGCTCACTCTGCGCGATGCCGCGTCCGTTCTGCAGGGCGCCCGCGCCGGCAGCGTCGACATAGAGCGCGGCATTCTGGTGGGAGTTCTCGCCGTAGCGAAGCACCTGCTTGAGATCGGCAGTGATGGTCTGCGTCTCTGGCCAAACGACGCCGGCCTCCAGCGATCCGGCCGTCTGCGCTTCTTCGGTCGCGAACCACGCGGACACGGCCGTGTCGTACGCGGCGGTGTGCGCGAATGCGGCAGACGCGAGCGCCTTGCGCTGCTCAAGCGAGGTGCCGCCGGCCTCGACCGCGCGGATGACGTCGCTGTAGCGCGAGGGCGAAACGACGATGGCCACGTTGGCGAAGTTCTTGGCGGATGCGCGCACCATGGCGGGACCGCCGATGTCG
Source organism: Microbacteriaceae bacterium (assembly GCA_030841285.1). Classification (GTDB taxonomy): domain Bacteria; phylum Actinomycetota; class Actinomycetes; order Actinomycetales; family Microbacteriaceae; genus JAUZGC01. Next base: position 3,885 of record JAVECW010000168.1, on the reverse strand, counting down.
ATCTGCTCGACCACGTCGTCGCCGACCGCGCCGGAGGCAACGGTCTCCACGAACGGGTACAGGTTGACCACGACAAGCTGGAACGGCGCGATCCCGAGCTCGGCGAGCTGGTCCTCGTGCGACTGCAGGCGCAGGTCGGCGAGGAGGCCGGCGTGCACGGCCGGGTGCAGGGTCTTGACGCGACCGTCGAGCGATTCGGGGAAGCCCGTGACGCTCGAGACATCCGTGACCTGGTGACCGGCATTGCGGATGGTCGCGGCCGTCGATCCGGTCGAGACGATCTCGACGCCCGCAGCCGCGAGCGCGCCGGCGAGTTCGAGAAGCCCGGTCTTGTCGCTCACCGAGATCAGCGCGCGCGAGACAGGGACGACATCGCGCGACCGGTAGAGGCTCGGGTCGTGGCTGGGTCCGCTCATGCTCTGGCTAGCTCCTTGAGGTTGATGTGTCCATTGGCGATGTCGAGCACGGCCTGCACGAGCAGTCGTCGCTCGACGGGCTTGATGCGGTCGTGCAACGAGCTCTCGGTGTCGTCCGGGTGCACGGGCACGCGCTCCCGGACGATGATCGGGCCGGCATCCACGCCATCGTCGACCACGATGAGGCTTGCACCGGTCTGGGTCACGCCGGCGGCAAGCGCGTCGCGAACGCCGTGAGCCCCGGGAAACTCGGGCAGGTATGCGGGATGCGTGTTGATCAGGTTCGGCGAGAGGGCCGCGATCACGCGCGGCGGCAGCAGTCGCATGAACCCGGACAGGATCACGAGGTCCGGCTCCCACTGCAGGATCTGTTCGAGCAGCGCGTCGCCCCAGTCCTCGCGGTCCTGATAGGACGAGAACGGGACCGTGAACGATGAGATCCCGAATTCTTCGGCGTGGGCGAGCCCTTCGGCATCCCGATCGGCGCCGACCGCCACGACGCGGGCGGGGAATTCAGCGTCTTCGGATGCCTCGAGCAGCGCACGCAAATTCGACCCCCCGCCGGAGATGAGGACGACTAGCGAAAGCACGCCCCAAGCCTATCGTCCGCGCCGCCGTACGAATTTGAGCGAGCGGTCAACGCCGCAGTCGCCCGCTCGCGAACATTCCGACGACGGCGGCGACGGCGACCTCCGCCGCGGCGATCCCGCCGATGAGCCACGGATCGGGGCCGACGTCATGGAGGCGTCCAGGGCCGGCAGCCCCGGACGATGCCCACGCCAGCAGCCCCAATTCGATGCCGGCAACGGCGCCGGTGCCGAGTGCGGTGAGGAAGAGCCAGCCGCCGCTCGGCCGACCCGTGATCGTCGGGCCCGTGATCGTCCGGCCCGTGATCGTCCGGCCCGTGATCGTCCGCGGCGGCCGGGAGTGCACGACGACGGCCGCGATGAACCCCGCGAGCACAGGCACGAGGAGCCCCAGGAAGCCAAGCGCGAGATTACCCGGCGGCAGCACGCCCAGCAAAGGCAGGCTGGGGATCGGGCCGAGCTGGGTGCCGACCGGGCTGACCGACGATCCCGTGCCGATCGCGAACCCTGGCCCGACGAGCCATGACGCCGCCCAGATCACGAGGTCGGGCAGGAAGGCGAGCTGCGCGATCGTCAACGCCGCGCCGCCCAGTGCGCCCGCTTGCAGCCCTTCGTACAGGCCGATCACGGTGCCGAAGTTGAGCAGGACGAGAACGGCGAGGGTGACCGCCGCGGTCGCGAGCACGAGGGCGGCCGCTGCCGTGCCTGCGCGCAGGGCGCTCGCGGCGCCGGACCGCAGGGCCGGGGCGAGTCCGGACACCCAGGCACGAATGGCCCTGGCAGTCGAGTCGGAGGTCTCATCCGCCGCTCGGGCCTGGCCGACGCCTGCACCGACCACAACGCCGAGTCCGAACACGAACGTCGGAAGCAGGATGCCCTGCCAGATCGAGGGCCGCACGAGCGCGCTGCCGGCAGAGAGGGTGATGGCTGTCGCGAGGATGCCGTAGGTGAGCACCGCGGCGATCACGCCGGCCTGGCGGTACGGGGTCAGTGCCGCCCGAAGGCCCGTCCGCACGCCGAGCAGGATGGCGAGCAGCGCGAAGCCGAGGGCGGCGATGGTGACCTGGAACGGCACGGCAGCGCCGGGCAGTCCGAGGCTGCTGGCCGTCAGGGAATCCAGCGAGACGGTCAGGTTCACGCCGTGGCCGACGAGCCAGGTGTCCGCAGCAGCTCGCCAAAAAACGAGCCAGTCGGTGGCCAGGTGATATTGCGCTGCCCACAGGACCGTCAGGGGTACGAGCGCGATGCCGATCCCGATGGCTACGACGATGAGCGCCTCGAGCGCGGCAAGGAGGGCGACGGTTGTGCGGTTCATCTGTCGTGGAGCCTACCGAACGACGAGAGGCCCAGCGGTGTGAACCGCGGGGCCTCCCGAAAGCTGGACTCGAGCGAGTGCCTACAGGCTGGCGAGCACCTCGCGCATGAGCAGTGCCGTCTCGCTCGGCGTCTTGCCGACCTTGACCCCGGCGGCCTCGAGGGCCTCTTTCTTAGCCTGGGCGGTTCCGGCGGATCCGGACACGATCGCGCCGGCGTGACCCATGGTCTTGCCCTCCGGCGCGGTGAAGCCGGCGACGTATCCGACGACGGGCTTGGTCACGTGGGCCTTGATGTAGTCCGCGGCACGCTCCTCGGCGTCTCCGCCGATTTCACCGATCATGACGATTGCCTTGGTCTCCGGGTCGGCCTCGAACGCGGCGAGCGCGTCGATGTGGGTGGTTCCGATGATCGGGTCTCCGCCGATGCCGATCGCGGTCGAGAAGCCCAGGTCGCGCAGCTCGTACATCATCTGGTAGGTCAGGGTGCCCGACTTCGAGACGAGGCCGATCGGCCCCTTGCCCGTGATGTTCGCCGGCGTGATCCCGACGAGCGACTCACCTGGTGTGATGATTCCCGGGCAGTTCGGCCCGATGATGCGGGTCTTGTTGCCCTTCTCCTGCGCGTACGCCCAGAACTCGGCCGAGTCCTGCACCGGAACGCCCTCGGTGATGATGACGAGCAGCGGGATCTCAGCGTCGATCGCTTCGATCACGGCATCCTTGGTGAAGGCGGGCGGAACGAATGCAATGGAGACATCCGCACCGGTCTTCTCGATGGCCTCGGCGACCGAGCCGAAGACAGGCAGCTCGACGTCGCCGTGCGTGACCGACTGGCCGGCCTTGCGCGCGTTGACGCCACCGACAACCTGCGTGCCTGCCTTGAGCATGAGGGCGGTGTGCTTGGTTCCCTCGCCGCCCGTGATGCCCTGGACGATGACCTTGGAATCCTTGTTCAGAAAGATTGACACTTCTCTAATTCCTTTTTCGACAAATCTTTTGCGGGGTTTCGATACGCGAGCGACTCAACCAGCAGCGGTCAGGCGGCGTGAGCCAGCTCGGCGGCCTTGTCGGCGCCTTCGTCCATGGTGAGTGCGAGCGTCACCAGCGGGTGCGCTGCCTCGGCGAGGATGCGACGACCCTCCTCCACGTTGTTACCGTCGAGTCGCACGACGAGCGGCTTGTTCGCCTCGTCGCCCAGGATCTCGAGGGCCTTGACGATGCCGTTCGCAACCGCGTCACACGCCGTGATGCCACCGAAAACGTTGACGAAGACGGCCTTGACCTGCGAGTCACCGAGGATCACATCGAGGCCGGCTGCCATCACCTCAGCGGATGCTCCGCCTCCGATGTCGAGGAAGTTCGCGGGCTTGACGCCACCGTACTTCTCTCCCGAGTACGCAACGACGTCCAGCGTGCTCATCACGAGGCCCGCGCCGTTGCCGATGATGCCGACCTCGCCGTCGAGCTTGACGTAGTTCAGGTCGCTCGCCTTGGCCTTGGCTTCGAGCGGGTCGGCCTCAGCCTTGTCCTCGAGGTTCGCGTGGGCCGGGTGCCGGAACCCTGCGT
>JAVECW010000157.1 GCA_030841285.1 Microbacteriaceae bacterium | reverse complement strand
CGCAGCGTCGCTGACTCCGACGCGGCGCTCGAGGCGCTCGACCCGCGCGAGCGCACCGCGCTCGGTATCGTCGCTCGACGGGATGAGCGTGCGAGCGATCATGAGCTCGAGGTGCAGTCGGGGGGAAGTCGCGCCCGTCATCTCGGTCAGCGCCGCGTTGACGATATCGGCCGAGCGGGAGAGTTCGGCCGCACCGAACTTCGAGGCCTGCATCGCCATGTGATCCAGTTCGTCTTGCGGCACGCCGCGCAGTACCGCTGCGGCGCCCTCCGCACTCGTGGCCGCGACGACGATGAGGTCGCGCACGCGCTCGAGCAGGTCTTCGACGAACCGGCGCGGATCCTGCCCGGTTTGGATCACCCGGTCGACGGCACCGAACGCGCCGGCCGCATCGCGCGCAGCGATGGCGTCGATCACTTCATCGAGCAAAGCCGCGTGCGTGTAGCCGAGCAGTGCGACCGCACGAGCGTATTCGATCGTGTCGCCCTCGGAGCCCGCCATGAGCTGGTCGAGCAGCGAAAGGGTGTCGCGCGGCGACCCTCCCCCGGCACGAACGACGAGCGGCAAGACACCGGGCGCAACCTTCACGCCCTCGCTGTCGCACATCCCCTGCACGTACTCGAGCATCTGCGCCGGCGGCACCAGCCGGAACGGATAGTGGTGGGTGCGCGACCGGATCGTGCCGATGACCTTCTCTGGCTCGGTCGTCGCGAAGATGAACTTAACGTGCTCCGGCGGCTCTTCGACGATCTTCAGCAGCGCATTGAAGCCGCTCGCCGTCACCATGTGCGCCTCGTCGAGGATGAAGATCTTGTACCGATCGCGGGCTGGCGCGAAGATTGCGCGCTCGCGCAGATCACGCGCGTCGTCGACACCACCGTGACTGGCCGCGTCGATCTCGACGACGTCGAGCGAGCCGCCGCCATCCCGGCCGAGCTCGATGCAACTAGAGCACTTGCCACATGGGGTGTCTGTTGGGCCCTCCGCGCAGTTGAGGCAACGGGCCAGGATGCGGGCAGAAGTCGTCTTGCCGCAGCCGCGCGGGCCGCTGAACAGGTAGGCGTGGTTGACCCTGTCGCTGCGCAGGGCCGTCATGAGCGGTTCCGTCACCTGCGACTGGCCGATCATCTCGGCGAACGTCTCTGGCCGATAGCGGCGATACAGGGCTGTGACCACGCTCCAATCGTAGTTGCCAGCGCCGACACTGGCCCGCGCTGGCGACTCGAGGTGGGGAGAGCGCGCCGCGTGCGCTCCACACAAAAAGAGAATGACCCCTCACGCACCCGCCAGAGCCCGGTTACCCTTGCTACGTTTCCGTCCTGGGGGAGTTGGCCTGGATGGCGCCACGTGAGGAGCCGACATCCAGTTTACGTGAGATCGGCCTCGGCGCAGAGCACGCTCAAGAGAAGATAAGATGCTCTTTGGCCGTTCTTCACGAAGAACGGTTCGCCCGGAGAATTCGCCTAGTGGCCTATGGCGCACGCTTGGAAAGCGTGTTGGGTGAAAGCCCTCGGGGGTTCGAATCCCCCATTCTCCGCCAATACTTCCACGGGCCTCCAGCGCAGATTGCGCACGCACGTTACGACGTCGCTTCGATGTGTGGCGGGTGTGAGGATCCTTGGTAATCTCCCGATCCGCGCTGGACGCCCCTAGCCTTGAGACGACGAAAAGGAGAATGCGTGTTCGCTTGGAAATCCTGGATCGGCCTGCCCATCGCGGTGGTGATCGCACTCCTGGTCGCCGCCCTCATCGCCACCCTGATCTCGTTCATCGTGCGCGGGGTATCCAGGCGCCGGGGTTGGCCGGGCGTGCTCAGCTCGAAAGCGCGGCATCCATTCCGCCTGCTCCTCGTGATCATCACCCTCTGGATCGCGACCGCGCTCACCCTCCCGGATCCCGCACTGCTGCCCGCCGTCAGTCATGGTTTCCTGATTGCGACGATTGCCGCCGGTACCTGGTTCGCCAGCGCACTCCTCAGCTTTGCGATCGGCCTCGCGATGGGGCGGTATCGCACGGATGTCCCGGATAACCGGGTCGCGCGTCGCCTGCAGACCCAGCTCACCGTCGTGCGGCGCCTCGGGGTCGTGGTCGTCGTCATCATCGGCATCGCATCGATCCTGCTGACCTTTCCCGGTGTCCAGGCGGTCGGCGCGAGCGTGCTCGCCTCGGCCGGCGTCGTGAGCGTCGTGGCCGCCCTCGCCGCGCAGTCGACCCTGGCCAACGTCTTTGCCGGCGTGCAACTCGCGTTCAGCGATGCGATCCGAGTGGACGACGTCGTGATCGCCGAGGGCGAGTGGGGCAAGATCGAGGAGATCACGCTCTCCTACGTTGTCGTGCACATCTGGGACGATCGCCGCCTCGTGCTTCCATCGACGTACTTCACGACGACGCCGTTCGAAAACTGGACTCGCCGCACCAGCGAGCTCCTCGGATCCGTCGAGATCGACCTGGATTGGCGCGTCAGCCCGGCGCTTATGCGCAGGCAGCTCGAGGAGATCCTCGGCCGCACGCCGCTGTGGGACAAGCGTGCGTCGGTGCTCCAGGTGACGGATGCGACGGGTGGCTACGTGCGCGTGCGGATCCTGGTCACCGCAATCGACGCACCCTCCCTCTTCGACCTGCGGTGCTTCGTGCGCGAGGAGATGGTGGAGTGGCTGCACACGAAGAGCCCCTCCGCGATCCCCCGCACCCGTGTGCAGATGGTGGAGCAGGAGCCCCGGCCGCGCCAGCGTGGCGGCGAAAGCCAGGCCGAGCAGGGCGGCCTGTTCACCGGCACTGCGGAAGCCGAGGAGCGCGCGAGCCAATTCACGGCGGCGACCCCGATCATCGAGGATCCGATCGTCGATGATCCAGTCCTCGAGGCAGACGAAATGGCACAGCGCTAGCGCTTCCTGGCCCCTGTCTTGGGTGGGGAAAAACAGGCCCATGTCCTCCAAAATGCCGCTATCCCCTGGGGTGCGAATCCGTCAGGCTCAGGGAACATCGAAAGGGATCGGGATGACACAGGAGCCTGCCGCGGCGACCTCACCCACGGTTTTGGAACCGCACGGGCATTTGTTCACGACCGGCATCGTCGCGATTCTGGCGTTGACGACGCCGGTCTTCGCCGTTCTCTATTGGCTCGCGATTCCCGCCGGACTCTGGGCCATTGTGCTCGCTATCCACATCCTGGTGGTGATTGCGGGCATCCTCGCCGTCGTGGCGTACTTCGGAACCACGATCCAGATCGTGCCGGATGGCGTCCGCGAGCGCGGCTTCTTCGGCCGCGTCAAGACCACTCGTTCCGACCAGGTGGGCCAGGTCCTGCTGCTTGACCTGTACCAGGGCAGCACGCTCGACACTCATCCACAACTCTTCGTCCGCGGCCACGACGGTCGACTACTCCTGCGGATGCGCGGCCAGTTCTGGTCGCGCGAGAACATGGAGCGGGTTGCAGAGGAACTGGACATCCCGATGACGATGTCACCGAACTCCATGACGCTGGCGGAGGTTCGCAGCAAGACGCCGGAACTGCTCCACTGGTTCGAGCGTTTCCCACGCATCGGCCGCTCGTAGGACCTACCGCGGCGATCCCGCGCTAGCCGGCTGTCTTTCGTCAAGCCCCCAGGTTTGGCCGAAGCCGCCCTCCTCCTCCGGCCGCGCCATGAGTGCGAGAAATGGCGCGGCATCGAAGGCCTCCGGTCCGAGCACCCCGGTCCCCGACCATTCGCCCGTCGCGAGCAGTTCGAGCGCGATCACGGGGTTCAGCGCGGTCTGCCACACGACGCACTGCGTCTCGTACTCCGCCATCGTCCAATCGTTGTCGCTGACGTGGTAGAGGTAGACCTCACGCGGCGTGCCATCCGTGCCGGTGCCCGTCACCCACACGCCCGCACACGTCTTACCGGTCATCCGTGGGCCGATGGTGGCGGGATCGGGCAGCGCCGCCGCGACGACATCGCGCGGGGCGACATCCACTGGGCCGTTTTCACTGCGCACCCGCAGGGGTGTCGGCGAGTCGAGCCCGAGGCGGTGGAGCGTGCGCAGTACGTCGATGAACTCCGCGCCGAGCCCGTACTTGAAGGTGACGCGCCTGGCGTCGATCCATCGCGGCATGAGGAGAACCTCCTCATGCTCAACGTTGACGCACTCGACCGGCCCGATGCCCTCGGGGAAGGTGAAGACCTCTGGTTCGCTGAACGGCTCCGTCGTGAACCAGCCCACGTCCTTCTCGAAAATGACGGGCGGGTTCAGGCATTCCTCGATCGTGGTCCAGATGCTGAACGACGGTGCGAAGATCTCGGTGCCCTCCTCATCGCGCACGACCAGGTTGGCACCGTCGCGCGTTCCGATCTCGTCGATCTCGCTGAAGAGGTTGTCCGCCGCGAATCGCGCGAACACGTCGCTGAGTCCTGGCTCGACGCCCATCCCCACCAGGGCGAGCCGGCCGGCCGACTCCCAGTCGCCGCGCTGGGCGAATTGGTCGTCGCCGAGCTTGACTCCGGTCTTGCTGTATGGATCGTGCGGATGCGGCTCCGACAGGCTCATCGCCATGTCGAGGTAGTCAGCGCCAGCAGCGAGGGCACCGGCGAAGATGGTCGGCACGAACTTGGGCTCGACTGCGTTGATCACGTGCGTCACGCCGTTCGCACGCGCGAGCGCCTCGACGCTGTCGGGGTCGGATGCGTCGATTTCGGCGGCCGTGAAACGGCTTGCGACATCCGTGCCATGTCGTGCCGCGATCCAGGCAATCGTTCGCTCCGCCTTGGCCACCGCGTAGTCGCTCACCACGACGTGTTCGTAGAACTCCCGTCGCGCCGCGATCCTGGCAATGGCGTCGCCGACACCACCCGCCCCCACCAGAAGGATTCTCATGTCGGCCACGCTACGCTGCGGGCCCCGATCTGCACAGGGAATCTCGTCAGCGGGCGAGGACGAACCGGTGCGGCCGTGATCGTTCCGCGAGCACCTTGTACGCAAAGGGTGCCCACACGACCACGGCAAGACCCGCACCGAGGAGCAACCCGCCGGCGGTATCGCTCAGCCAGTGCGCACCCAGGTAGGTGCGACTCAGCAGCATGAGAACCGTGTAGACAGTGCCGGCGGCCCACACCCAGGCGCGCAGGAAGATGATGCCGAGCGTCACCGCGATAGTCGCCGCGTTCGCGGTGTGCCCTGACGGAAACGACCCGAGGTCGGAGTGAACGAGGATGTCCTCCGGGCGAGCCCGGCCCACCGTGAGCTTGAGCGCCTGCACGACCCCGGCGCTCAGGGCGGCGGCGAGCGCGTAGTACAGGGCGCCCCACGGCCGGCGAAAGAGCAGCAGGGCGAGGATGGTACAGGTTGGCACGATGACGACTCCGAAAAGGCCACCGCCGAGAAAGTCCATCACGAGTGCGGGAATCGTCCAGTACGGCTCGCGATGCTCGATGACCTCGTTCATCCATCTCACGTCGAGCGCGAACGGCTCGCTCGGGCGAAACGCGATCAGCGCGCCGACCGCGATGACCAGGACGACGGCAACGGATGCCGAGACAACCGGCCAGAATCGCGCGATTCTCCGCGCGGTCGCCGTCTCCTCGATTGTCATGACCTCAGGTTAGTGGGCGAGTTCAGGCACTGTTCGTGGCCGCACGACAAACCAGAGTGTGAGGATCGCGACAAGCGACGTCGCGGCCATGACCGCACCCATCGGAACGGCGCTGTTGACCCCGAGGAGTCCGACGACGGGAGAGATCAGCCCGGCGAGCCCGAAGTTGAGGGCGCCGAGCAGCGAGGCCGCGGTGCCGGCCTCGTGTCCGTGGCTGTTGAGCGCGAGGACCTGGATGCACGGGAAGCTGAAACCACAGGCCGCGATGAAGAACCAGAGCGGGATGATCGTGCCCCAGAGTCCGAACCCGGCGGCGTCGAGCGCGACGATCGTCACGGAGGAGGCGAACATGACCGCAGTCGTGACCGCGATGATCCACTGCGGACCGACGTACTTGGTCAGCCGCGAGCTCGACTGGACGCCGATGATGATCCCGACCGAGTTGACCGCGAAGAGCAACCCATACTGCTGGGGATCGAAGCGGTAGATCATCTGGAAGAGGAACGAACTCGAGGACAGGTACGCGAAAAGCCCGGAGAAGGTCATGCCGCCCACGATCGCAACGCCGACGAAGACGCGGTCGCTCAGCACCGCCTTGTATCGCTGCCCGCTCGTGGAGTGACCAGCGTCGTGTCTGCGTTCCTTCGGGAGGGTCTCCACGATCCAGAGCGCGACGCATCCGAGCACGAATGCTCCGTACACCGCGAGCACCCAGAAGATGCCGCGCCACGGCATGACGAGGAGGAGCTGGGATCCGATCACGGGAGCCAGCACGGGGGCGAGTCCACTGACGAGCGCAAGCCTGGAGAGCATCCGCACGAGCGGGCGGCCGCCGAACAGGTCGCGCACCATGGCCATTGCGACAACGCCTCCCGCCGCAGCGCCGACGCCCTGCAAAGCGCGGAAGACACCGAGGATCTCGACGTTGGGCGAGAGGGCGGCTCCCGCGCAGGCCACGATGTGCACAACGGTCGCGAGGATGAGAGGCAATCGGCGGCCGACCTTGTCGCTCCACGCCCCAACAATGAGCTGGCCGAGCCCGAACCCAACGGTTGTTGCGGTCAGCGTCAGCTGGATCATCGCCGTCGCGACGCCGAAGTCGTTCTCCAGCGCCGGCATCGCGGGCAGGTACAGGTCGATCGTGAACGGACCGAGGGCGGTCAGTGCCCCCAGAACAAGGATGTATGCGAGCCTCTCGCGGCCAGAGAGTGAGTCACCGGGGTGGACAACAGTAGTCACGAAGATCCTTGCAAAGACGATGGAAACACCGCGGCGCGCGAGGGCCGCGGTGCTGAGTAGAAAGAGGTGCCTCCGGGTGGCACCAAGGGGGAAGACGGCCCGATTCCGACATCAATCGAATCGATTCGACCTGGCCACGCCCAGCCTATCGGAACGCCCGCCGATTATGTTGCCCAACCCGACATTTCGGACACGGCGACATCAACGCCGCGTTCGAAGTTATCCCTCCGCGATGGTCGCGGGGTCGGCAAGCAGGCTGGCAAAGGCGAGTTCCGCGGCCGCCACCATGAGGAGGCTCGATCCCAATTCCGCGCGGACGATGCGGAGCGATTCGCCAGCGGCGGTCAGCACGCTCTCCGTGACCAGCTGCTCCAGCCGCGCCGGCGCCGCCTCGAACAGCGAGCCGAGGAATCCACCGAGCACGATGAGCTGCGGGTTGAACACGTTGACGGCGTTGCGCAGAGCGACGGACAGGAATCCGAGCTGGCGTTCGACCTCGGCCGCGACCTTTGGACTCTCGGATGCGGCGAGCGCCCTGTCGATCTCGTCGATGTCCGCGCTCTCCAAACCGAGCGCCCGCATCAGCGCACCCTGGTTGACCTCGGTATCGAGGCATCCGATCGCCCCACAGTGGCAGCGCACCCCTGCACTGTTGACGAGCGTGTGGCCGAGTTCGCCCGCGTACCCCGCAATCCCGGTCAGCGGCGCTCCTCGAGCGATGACGCCGGCACCAACCCCGCTCGCACCACCGTTCAGGTAGACGAGATCGGATGCGTGGGTGCCGGCCCCGAAGAGCCGCTCCGCGTTGGCGCCGAGGCTCGCGTCGTTGGCCACCAGCACGGGGAAGCCCGTGGCGTCCGCGAGTTCGCTGGCGAATGGCTCGTCGACCCAAGCGAGGTGCGGGGCGAGCCGCACCATGCCGTCCTCCTCGCGGACAAGCCCGGGAACGGCGACGCCGATGCCGACGACCCGCGAGTATGACGCGAGGTCGGCCCGCAGGCCGTCGAGCACCGTTGCAACGATGGCCACCGCTTCCGCCGCCGTGGGGACCCGATCCGTCGCCTCGCGCACGCGGTGGTGCACGGTGCCGTCGAGTCCGACCACCCCGACGGTGACGGCGTCGATCTCGGGGTTCACGGCGAGAGCCACGACGCTCGCGTCCGGCGCGACGACGGGGCTGGGCCTGCCGACCCGGTTGCTCGCGCTCGGCTCGCTCTCGACGACGAGACCGAGCTCCACGAGCTCGCCGACGAGTGCCGCGATGGTGGAACGGTTCAGCCCGGTGGCCTCGGTCAGCCGGGAGCGGGAGGCCGGGCCGCGACGATGCACGAGCCCGAGCACCACCGACAGGTTGTGCTTGCGGACGGTGTCGAGATTGTTGCCTCTCGCGCTCTGGCCTGAATCAGATCGGTAAGGCATAATCGGACCGTACCCTTATATGTTTGCCAACACAACAAAATCATCAACGACGCTGAGAGAAGTACTCCCATGGCCAGTGCGCCCACCCGCGACGACAAATTCTCCTTTGGTCTATGGACCATCGGCTACAACGGCACCGACCCCTTCGGCGGCCCCACTCGACCGCAGCTCGACGTCGTCGAGGCCGTCACCAGGCTCAACGAGCTCGGGGCATACGGACTGACCTTCCACGACAACGACCTCTACGCATTCGGTTCGACCGACGCCGAGCGGCAAAAGCAGATCGACCGGCTCAAGCAGGTACTCGCTGACACCGGTGTCGTCGTTCCGATGGTCACCACCAACCTCTTCAGCGCGCCCGTCTTCAAGGACGGCGGATTCACCTCCAACGACCGTGCCGTGCGTCGCTTCGCGCTGCGCAAAGTGCTGCGCAACATTGACCTCGCCGCCGAACTCGGCGCGAAGACCTTCGTCATGTGGGGTGGCCGCGAGGGTGCGGAGTATGACGCGGCCAAGGACATCCGCGCTGCTCTCGAGCGGTATCGCGAAGCCGTGAACCTGCTCGGCGATTATGTGACCGACAAGGGGTACGACATCCGCTTCGCGATCGAGCCGAAGCCGAACGAGCCACGTGGCGACATCCTGCTGCCCACCGTCGGACACGCGATGGCGTTCATCGAGACGCTCGAACGACCTGAGCTCGTCGGCGTGAACCCCGAGGTCGGGCACGAGCAGATGGCCGGGCTGAACTTCACCGCCGGCATCGCGCAGGCGCTCTACCAGGGCAAGCTCTTCCACATCGACTTGAATGGCCAGCGTGGCATCAAGTACGACCAGGACCTGGTCTTCGGTCACGGTGACCTGCAGAACGCGTTCTCGCTCGTCGACCTGCTCGAGAACGGTGGGCCGAACGGCGGGCCGGCGTACGACGGTCCGCGCCACTTCGACTACAAGCCGAGCCGCACCGAGGACATCACGGGCGTCTGGGACTCCGCCGCCGCGAACATGCGCATGTACCTGCTGCTCAAAGAGCGCGCGGCGTCCTTCCGCGCCGATCCCGAGGTACAGCAAGCGCTCGCCGCGTCGCGCGTGGCCGAGTTGTCCCGGCCGACCTTGAATGCGGGCGAGAGCTATGACGACCTGCTCGCGGATCGCTCGGCATTCGAGGACTTCGACGCCGACGCATACTTCGGAGCCAAGGGCTTCGGCTTCGTGCGCCTGCAGCAGCTCGCGCTCGAACACCTGCTCGGCGCGCGCTAGCGCATCCGCTTCCTCCTTGTTCTTCGTCCAGTCGCGTCAAAGTACCCTTTATCCATGCCGGAATGCGACTTTGACGCGACTCGGCAGATGGGGACGACCAAAAGACGAACAACCGCGGGAGAGCAATGACACTGGTCGCAGGAGTCGACTCGTCGACCCAGAGCTGCAAGCTCGTGATCCGAGACCTCGATAGCGGTGCGCTCGTGCGCCAGGGTAGGGCATCCCACCCCAGCGGCACGGAGGTCGACCCCGCCGCGTGGTGGGATGCCCTCCAGTCGGCCATCGCCGACGCCGGCGGGCTTGACGACGTCGCGGCGATCGCAATCGCCGGGCAGCAGCACGGCATGGTGGTTCTGGATGCGTCGGGTCGCGTCATCCGGCCGGCCCTGCTCTGGAACGACACCCGCAGCGCACAGGCCGCACTCGACCTGATCGCCGAAGTCGGCGCCGACGACTACGTGCGCCGCACGGGATCGCTGCCCGTCGCATCCTTCACCGCGACCAAGCTGCGCTGGCTTCGCGACGCCGAGCCAGCGAATGCGGCCAGGGTCGCCGCGGTCGCCCTCCCCCACGACTGGCTGAGCTGGCGTCTTCGCGGCTACGGGCCCGACGGCGAAAGCCCGCTCGGACCCGTGCTCGAGGAGCTGGCGACCGACAGGTCGGATGCCAGCGGCACGGCGTATTGGAGCGCATCCACCGGTCAGTACGATCTCGAGCTGTTCGAGCTCGCCCTCGGGCGACCCGGGCGCGAGGCCGGCACCGACGGGCCTGACGACGCGGTGGTGCTGCCGAAGGTCCTCGGCCCGTCCGACACCGCGGGCACGACTCCAGCCGGGGCGCTGGTCGGAGCCGGCGCCGGTGACAATGCGGGAGCTGCCCTCGGCCTCGGAGCGGCATTGGGCGATGTCGTCGTGTCGATCGGCACCAGCGGCACGGTCTTCGCGGTCACCGACGAACCCTCCGCAGACACCAGCGGGGCGGTCGCAGGGTTTGCCGACGCAAGCGGGCTCGCGCTCCCCCTTATTGCAACGCTCAACGCCGCTCGCGTCCTCGACTCAATCGCCCGCCTCCTCTCTGTCGACCATGCCGGTCTATCCGAGCTCGCGCTCTTGGCCGAGCCGGGGGCGGGCGGTGTCGTGCTCGTTCCATACTTCGAGGGTGAGCGCACTCCGAACCTTCCGGATGCGACGGCGAGCTTCAACGGGCTCACGCTCGCTTCGACCACGCCAGCCAACTTCGCGCGGGCGGCCATCGAGGGCATGCTCTGCGGACTCGCGGCCGGGCTCGACGCGATTCGCGCGGTCGGGGTGACGCCCCACCGCATCCAACTGATCGGCGGTGCGGCGCAAAACCCTGCGGTGGCGCACGTCGCCGCCCAGGTTTTCGATGTGCCGGTCGTGATCCCGCAAGCCGGCGAGTACGTTGCCGATGGCGGCGCTGTGCAGGCGGCCTGGATCGTCACCGGCGTTCGGCCGAACTGGCCGGTCGCGGTCTGGGCCAGCCCCGATCCCGATTACCACCCGGAGATCCGCGAACAGTACGCCCGTTACGCCGTCCCGGTCGGTTAACTCGGCTGCGAGCTCCGACTAGCGCCGCCAAGCGCCGCCTAGGCGCGGGCCGCCAGCGCGGCGCCCGCACCGCGCGCCCAGGTGAGCGGATCGGCAATGGCCGCGTCCGAGTTACCTGCCAGCTCAGTGAGGGATGCCGCCGCCTCGAATGCATCGGCGGGCGCCTCGATCGCACCAGCGACAAGCATCGAGCGGGTGCCGGCATCCACGGCGAGGTGCGCGACATACGACGCGACCTTTCCCGCGGCCGACTGGGAGTCGAAGCGGCCCTCCCCCGTGATGACCAGGTCGGCGCCGCGGATGAGACCGGGCAGGCCGAGCGCATTGCCGACCGCGCCGGCACCCGGCGCGAGCGCAGCACCCCACGCGAGCAAGCCGTATCCTGTTCCGCCCGCGGCGCCGGCCCCGGGCGTGTCTGCCCGCGCGACCGAGCGCATCAGGCGCTCGAGGCGCACCAGATTCGATTCGAGGCCGACCACCTGATCCGGGTTTGCGCCCTTCTGCGGACCGAATACGGATGCCGCACCGAGCGGCCCGAGAAGCGGATTCGTGACGTCGCTGAGAATTCCCGCACCGAAAGGCGGCAGAGGGCGCAGATCGCTGAGATCGACCCTGGCGAGCGCGCCGAGCCCCCGGTTCCCGAGCCGGATCGGCCGGTTCGTCGCATCGGTGAAGACGGCACCGAGCGCCGTCAGGGCGCCGACACCACCGTCTGTCGATGAACTTCCGCCGATGGCCAGGAGCAGCCGCGAGACGCCGTGGTCCAGGGCTGCTGCGATGGCCTGCCCGAACCCGAGCGTGTGGGCGTCAAGTGGCTGCAGCTTTTCGAGCAGCGTGATGCCGCTGGTCTCGGCGAGCTCGACGACGCCGACTCCCGCCGGGTAGTCCGCGGTCGCCGGCAGGAGCAGCCATGACGCGTCGACGGCGCGACTGTCCGGCCCCTGAACGGTCACCGGCATCCGCAGCGCCCCAGGCATCGCGACTTCGAACGCGTCGAGGGTCCCTTCCCCGCCATCCGCCATCGGTGCGAGGACAACCGTGTCATCCGGCCGCACCGACGACCAGCCTTCGCCGATCGCCGCGGCAATCTGCGTCGCCGTTGCCGAACCCTTGAAGGAGTCCGGCGCTATTACGAGGGTCAGCGGATCGGTCACGCCCACAAGGATGACACGTGTTCGGCGAACCGACGGGCGGTGAGCGCCGCGATTTCGCCCGGGTCGGCATTCCAGATCGCCTGGTTGAAGATCTCGACCTCGATGTCACCGCGGTAGCCCGCCGCCGCGACGGCCCGGGTGAGCGGTTCGAAGTCGATGTGGCCGTCGCCCATCATTCCGCGGCCCAGCAGCACGTCCGCAGGGAGCGGCGTGAGCCAGTCGCACACCTGGTAGCTGGCGATCCTTCCGCCGGCTCCCGCGCGCGCGATCTGCTCGAGCACGGCCGGATCCCACCAGATGTGGAAGGTGTCGACCACCACGCCGACCGACTCTGCCGGGAATTCCTCCGCGATGTCGACGGCCTGTCCCAGGGTCGAAATCACGGCACGGTCGGCCACGTACATCGGGTGCAGAGGTTCGATCGCGAGCGTCACACCGGATGCTCTGGCCGCTGGTTCGAGCTCGCCGATCGCGTCGCGCACGCGCTCGCGTGCGCCGGCCAGGTCGAGCGAACCGGCAGGCAGGCCGCCGGCGACAAGCACGAGGACGGCCGCCGATCCCGGCGCGCCAGCGGCGGCGAGGGTCGCGGCCTCTTCGATCGCGGCACGGTTGTCGTCGAGCGACGCTCGACGGGACTCACCCTCGAACGCGGTGAAGAAGCCACCACGGCAGAGACTCGACACGCGCAGCCCGGAGTCCGCAACCAGCTCGGTTGCCCTGGCGAGCCCGACCTCGGCGACAGGCTCTCGCCACAGGCCGATGCTGCCGATGCCCGCCCCGGCAGTGACCGAGATGGCCGTGGGGAGGTCCGCGTACTTGATCGTCGCCTGGTTGAGCGAGAGCCTCGGATGTGCGCTGCTCACGCGTCCACCCCGTTCACGGTGAGCAGCTGGTGCCACCGCGCCGCCGCGAGCTCCGGCCGCTCGAGCGCCCCGACCTCATTGGCGAGCCGGACGATCTCGGAGAGATGCGGCAGGCTCCGCGCGGCCTGCAGTCCACCGACCATGCTGAAGGCATGCTGGTGGCCATTCAGCCAGGACAAGAACGCGACGCCCGTCTTGTAGTAGAACGTCGGCGCCGCGAAGATCTGGCGGGAGAGCGCCTCCGTCGGACCGAGGATGCTGAAGTACTTCTTCCGGTCCCCGTCGTCGAGGGCCTGGATGGCCGCCGATGCGCTCGGCGCGAGCGCCGCGAACGCGCCGAGCAGCGCATCCGAGTGCGTGCGTCCCGACGCCGCGTCTTCGACTCCGGCGATCAGCCTCACGTAGTTGAAATCGTCGCCCGTGAACATCGTGGCGGTCTCGAGCATGCGCGAACGCAACGCGATCTCCGAGTTGGCGTCGAGCAGGCTCATTTTGATGCCAGCGACCTTGTCGGCGTTTTCGGCCATGATCCCGATCACGGTGTCCGTCGCGACCGAGATGTCCGTCGAACCGAAGTAGCCCTCGAGCGCCGGATCGAATGCGACTCCCAACCAGTGCAGGATGACGGGCGCGGATGCCGTTGCGAGCACCTCGCGGTAGACCCGCTCGTAGTCCGTCGCCGTGTTCGCCGCCCTCGCGAGGTGGCGGCTCGCCATCAGGACGACGCCGGCCCCGGCATCCTCTGCGAAGTGCAGTTGCTCCTTGTACGCGTCGATCACGCGATCAAGCGAAACAACCTCGTCGTCGAGGTGATCGGTGTTGACGCCGACCACGATGCGCCCGCCGGACGCCTGGGCTTCGACGGCGCTGCGTGTGATCAGTTCGCGGGTGGCCGCCGGGTCGAGGCCCATGTTTCGTTGCGCCGTGTCCATCGCGTCGGCGACGCCGAGTCCCCACGACCAGACGTGACGGCGAAACGCGAGCGTCTCATCCCAATCGATGTCTGCCGCTACACCGGGCGTGTTGTCTGCCCAGCGCTTCGGCACGACGTGCGCCGCAGCGTACGCGGTACGCGTGGCGAGCGGATGCCGTGGCCTCGAGAACGCGGGAGGCGCGGCCAGCTGCGTGGTACGGGTGGCACCATTAGCGCCGAGAAGGACGAGCCCGGTCATCGCAGTCCCAGAGAGACCACGGGAAGCTCGATGCGGCGACCCTCGCGCGACGAGACGAGGCCCTGCTCGGCCAGCAGGACGCCGCGGGCGCCGGCCAGGAAGTCGAACGGGTTGGGTGCATCCTCGACGACGTGGCGAATGAATTCCTCCCACTGGGTCTTGAACCCGTTCTCGAACACGTCGTTTGCCGGGGACTCGATCCAGTCGTCGTCGTAGTCGTGCGCGTCGGCGATGTCGGGATTCCACACGGGCTTCGGCGTCGCGCTGCGCGGTTGGATCTTGCAGCCGAACAGGCCGACCACGGCGCTTCCGTGCGTGCCGTCGACCTGGAATTGGACCAGCTCGTCGCGGTTCACCCGCACCGTCCAGCTCGAGTTCAGCTGCGCCGTGATCCCGCCCTCCAGCTCGAAGATCGCGTACGCGGCGTCATCCGCCGTCGCTTCATACGTCTCGCCGCGCTCGTCGACACGCTCGGGGATGTGCGTCACGGCCCTGGCGTAGACCGTCTCGACCCGGCCGAACAGGTTCTCGAGCACATAGCTCCAATGGGGGAACATGTCGACCACGATGCCGCCGCCGTCTTCCTTGCGGTAGTTCCAGCTGGGTCGCTGGGCGGCCTGCCAGTCGCCCTCGAACACCCAGTACCCGAATTCGCCGCGGACAGAGAGGATGCGACCGAAGAAGCCGGAGTCGATCAGTCGCTTGAGCTTGCGGAAGCCCGGCAGGTAGAGCTTGTCGTGTACAACGCCGTTCTTGACCCCGGCCGCGTCTGCGAGCCGCGCGAGCTCGAGCGCTTCCTCGAAGGTTTCCGCGGTCGGCTTCTCCGTGTAGATCGCCTTGCCTGCGGCGATCGCCTTCTTGATGGCAGGCACGCGGGCCTGGGTCACCAAGAAGTCGGCGTAGATCTGCCAACGGTCGTCAGCGAGAGCCTCATCGAGGTTCGTCGTATAGTTCTCGATTCCGTGCCTGGCCGCGAGCTCCGCGAGCTTCACTTCACTGCGACCGACGAGGATCGGCTCCACCTGGGCGCGGCTGCCGTCTGCCAGGAGAACCCCGCCCTCCTCGCGGATCGCGAGGATCGAGCGGAGCAGGTGCTGGCGATAGCCCATGCGCCCTGACACGCCGTTCATGATGATTCCGATGGTCGACTGTGACACTCGTAACTCCTTGAAAATTGGAAAGCGCTTACCGGCAAGTGTATGGGTGTCGGTGTCGCGCTGGCAAGTTGATGCTCCCGCCCGGGGAATGCGCATGCCGATAATTAGGATGGGCAACGCCCGCCCAATCAGACCACGCGACAGCACGACGAGAGCGAGACCACATGACGGAGAACGTGCCGGCGAAACACGCGCTGATCCTGAGCGGCGCCGGTCGCTTCGCCGACCCGTGGCATCCGTTCGCCGACACGTCCGCTGCGCTCGCCGGCATCCTCCGCGGTGAAGGATTCGACGTCGAGATCGACGAGAGAATCGACGAGCGGATGCCCGACCTCCGCGGCGTGGACCTCCTCGTGGTCAACATCGGAGACCCGGACACACTCGACCCCGCACTCGACGAACCGGATCGCGCCGGCCTGCTCGCCTACCTCTCCGGCGGGTCACCGATCCTGGTCATGCATGTCTCGTCCACGAGCCTTCCCGGCGTGCCAGAATGGGAGTCCATCATCGGTGGAATCTGGGTACGCGGCAGGACGATGCACCCCGACTTCGGGCTCGCGCACGTCCGGATCTACCCGGAGCGCCACGAGATCGTCGCTCCGCTTCGCGACTTCACGTTGCTGGATGAGCGCTACAGCTACCTGCGGACGACACCCGATCTCGTGCCGCTCGCGACGCACGAACACGATGGGATCGAGCATCCGCTGCTCTGGGCGAGGACCTACGGCGCGGCTCGTGTCGTGTACGACGCGCTCGGGCACGACACGCGGTCGTACGACTCTGCGGAGCACCGGGCGATCATTGCGCGGGCGGCCCGCTGGCTGGTCGGAGACCTTGACTCCTGACGAGCCAGCCCCCTAGCTGGCACGTGTTCTCGGCGGCAAGCACTAGCTGGCATGCGTTCTCGCTGGCACGAGTTCTGGCCGTCATGCCTTCTCGTCTGCACGTGTTCTGGCCGGCACGTGTTCTGGATGGCATGCGTTCTCGCTGACACATGGTCCACCGGACACCCGGTCAGGCCCGGATCGGGAACTCAGGCCCGGATCCGGATTTCGGGTTC
>JAVECW010000160.1 GCA_030841285.1 Microbacteriaceae bacterium | reverse complement strand
TGGCAATCGTGTGCCCACGGAACGTCACGGTCGCCGCCGGCTCGAATCCGGCCTCGAATCCGGCCAGGTCCGACGCGCTCAGGACCCCGGCGTGGTCCGTGCCGGAGGAGTGGCGGTGCGGTGTCCGCATGAAGTCGACGATGGCCTTGGCGACGAAGCCTTCGCGCCACTCACTGCGCGCCGCATCGATCCTGGCGTCGCGCGTACCGCCCCCGTCCGCGTTGGCAGCGGCGACGAGTCGTTCCAGCGTCCGTGCGTGTGCTGGATTCGTCACGATCTCGTTCTCGGCAGGAATGCGGCCACCCGGCATCCACAGTTCTGCGGACGTCGGCCAATGCTCGGCGAAGAGCTCCGCGACCTGCGCAATCGTCGCGTTGACGTTCGCGAGTCGCGGATGCCCGTCCCTGGCGCATCCAATCGCGAAGGCGAGAACATCCTCGAGTTCCCACGTGCCATGGTCGCGAAGCAACAGGAGCCAGGCGTCGACCGCGCCGGGAACGGCTGCCGCGAGCGCGCCGGCACCGGGCACGAGGTCGAGTCCCTCCGCCCGGTAATACTCGACCGTTGCCACCTCGGGAGCCGGGCCCTGGCCCATCAGCACCACGGGCACACCGGGATTCTCCGCCGTCGCGAAGACCCCCGTCATGTCCCCGCCTGGTCCATTGAGGTGCGGCTCGACGACGTGCAGCACGAAAGCGCCGGCAACCGCCGCATCGAAGGCGTTGCCGCCGCGTTCCAACACGGCCTGCGCTGAGGCCGTCGCCAACCAGTGCGTCGAGGCGGACATCCCGAACGTGCCGCGCAGGGTGGGCCGGGTGGTGAATGGATTCGGCTTGGTGAAGGTCGTGGACGCCGAGCCGATCGAGCCATTCGCCATGAAATGTCTTTCCCTTCGATGAAACGGATGCTTTCGACAATAGCCGCAGACGGAGGCGTGCTGCCCTTGACGCGACCCGGATAAGAGAGTGGTATTGCCGTGCGGAGCCATCCACATTTCGACCAACAGGCGGGAAATGATGTCCGACAATTTCACGACGAACAACGCCGGCATTCCGGTGGAGAGCGACGAGCACTCCCTCACGGTCGGCCCCGACGGGCCGATCCTCCTGCAGGACCACTACCTGATCGAGAAGATGGCGCAGTTCAACCGGGAACGCGTCCCGGAGAGACAGCCGCACGCCAAGGGCGGAGGCGCGTTCGGCCGCTTCGAAGTGACGAACGACGTCAGTGCGTACACCAAGGCCGACCTCTTCCAGCCCGGGCGTACGACGGACCTGTTGATCAGGTTTTCCTCGGTCGCGGGAGAGCGGGGGAGCCCAGACACCTGGCGTGACCCTCGGGGCTTCGCGATCAAGTTCTATACCGACCAGGGCAACTACGACATGGTCGGCAACAACACGCCCGTCTTCTTTGTGCGCGATCCGATGAAGTTCCAGGACTTCATTCGCTCGCAGAAGCGCCGGGCAGACACTAATCTGCGTGACCACAACATGCAGTGGGACTTCTGGACCCTCTCGCCCGAATCCGCGCACCAGGTCACGATCCTGATGGGCGACCGAGGCATCCCGCGCACCTGGCGAAACATGAACGGTTATTCGAGCCACACGTACATGTGGGTGAACGCCGGTGGCGAGAAGTTCTGGGTGCGCTACCACTTCAAGACGGATCAGGGCATCGAGTTCTTCCCCCAGGCAGAGGCCGATGACATGGCCGGCAAGGATGCGGACTTCCACACGCGCGACCTGCACGAATCCATCGAGCGACGCGATTACCCGAGCTGGACCCTCAAAATGCAGATCATGCCGTTCGCGGCCGCGAAAGATTATCGGTTCAATCCCTTCGACCTGACGAAGGTGATCTCGCAGAAGGACTACCCGCTCATCGAGGTCGGCCGCATGACGCTCGATCGCAACCCGAGCGACTACCACACGGAGATCGAACAGGCTGCGTTCGAACCGAGCAATCTCGTGCCGGGGATCGGCCCAAGCCCGGACAAGATGTTGCTCGGGCGGCTGTTCTCCTATCCGGATGCCCACCGCTATCGCATCGGCGCCAACTACAACGAACTTCCCGTCAACGCACCGCATCATGCCGAGCTCCGGTCGTATTCCAAGGATGGCAACATGCGGCATCACAACCCGGGTGACCCGGTCTATGCGCCCAACTCATACGGGGGCCCGAGAGCAGATACCGACCGTTTCGGCGAGCCGGCCGGATGGCATGCCGACGGCGACATGGTTCACGCGGCCGCGACCCTGCACGCAGAGGACGACGACTGGGGGCAGGCCGGAACGCTCGTGCGCGAAGTCATGGATGACGCTGCCCGTGGTCGCCTCGTGAGCAACGTCGTCGGACACCTGCTCAATCGGGTCAGCGAGCCCGTCCTCGTGCGAGCGTTCGAATACTGGCGCAACATCGACCCCGGCATCGGCGAGAGAGTCGAGCGGGGGGTGCGCGCCGGGCAGCAGTAATCCCTCCCTCGACGGGCCTTCTTTGTCGTGGGTTTCTCTCCTAAGGTGGGCACTATGGGAGTATCGGCACCCGACGCAGCGGGCGGTCTACTGCGGGGTCGGTACCGGCTGGGACCGTTGATCGCCCGCGGCGGCGTCGCTTCGGTGTACCGCGCGCATGACGAGCACCTCGGGCGTGACGTCGCGGTCAAGCTCTTCGAAGCGAACGCCACGACGCTGGGAGACATCCGTCGCCAGGAATCTGAGGTGAAGGTCCTGGCCAGCCTCAACCATCACAGTCTGGTCACACTCCACGATGCCGGCCTCGACGAAACGGAACCAGGGCAGCCGCAGGTCTACCTCGTGATGGAGCTCGTGGATGGCGCGAACCTGCGTGACACCCTGAACCAGGGGCCGCTCTCGTCCCGCCACATCGCGCAGATCGGGTATGACCTCGCCGAGGGGCTCGAATACATCCACGACCATGGAGTCGTGCACAGGGATGTCAAGCCGGCGAACATTCTGCTCGCCGAATACAGCAACGACTCACGGGCTCGTGCGAAGCTCACGGACTTCGGGATCGCGTTGCCGGCATCGGGCGAGCGATTGACTACGGACGGCACGACGTCGGGGACGGCCGCCTATCTCAGTCCCGAGCAGGCGAAGGCAGACGTGGTTGGGCCCGCGAGCGACGTGTATTCACTCGGGCTCGTGCTGCTCGAATGCTTCACGGGCGAATTGGCATTTCCCGGCCTACCCGTGCAGTCCGCTCTGGCGCGACTCCTGAATGACCCCGAAGTTCCGGATACCCTCGCCCCCGAATGGCGGGAGCTGCTGACCGCGATGACCGCGAGAGATCCGGACAAGCGACCGCTCACGCGCGACCTGGTGCTGGCGCTGCGCCAGGCCGTTATCACCGAAACCGGCAGGCACGCCGCCGATACCGCGACCCTTCCCACCGACGAAGAGGGGCGACTGGCCGCGGTCAGGCGCTTGGATATCCTGGACACGCCGCCGGACGGAGCCTTCGATCGGATCACTGCCCTGGCCGCACGCTCCTTCTCGGCGCCGATCTCGATCATCAGTTTCGTCGACCAGGACCGAGTGTGGTTCAAGTCCCACCACGGGCTCGCGATCGACCAGGTCGATATGGAGTTCGCCCTCCGTGCGTCGGAGGCACTGAATCAGGACCCACCCTGGATCGGCGATGCCATCCGCGTCGACCCCCTTGCATTGACGAACCCGCGCAGCGGGAACCTCGGGCTCCAGTTCTACGTCGGTGTCCCGCTCCGCACGCGTGAGGGCTACCACCTGGGAACCCTGTGCGTCCTTGACTTCGAACCTCGCACGGTCACCGAGAAGGAGATCGCGACGCTCAACGATCTCGCCGCGCTTGTCATCAACGAGTTGGAGTTGCGCCTGGAAAACGGGCGCGTCGCCGACGATGTGGAGCCGCGACAAAGCAGCGGTTAGCCCGACCGGTCGGTGACTACTGGCGGGAGGCAGTGCGAAAGCGCCAGCTACTCGCGATCGGCGGCGGCGATGACCGAGAAGTCGTGCTCGCCGTGCCCAGAGCGGCGAGCGTTCTCGAGGGAGTTGAACGCCGCAGTGAGCGCGGGAAGCGGGTCGGTGCTCGTGTGGATCATCAGGCGAGCATCCTTGTTGAGCAGGTTCGCCGAGAACTGTGTCTCGTCGAAGCTGCCGTTACGGATGACATCCCCCTTGAAGGTCGCGATCGTCGCGAGCGTTGTCTTGTCGAGCAGTGTCGTGAGTACCTCGTCGGTCGTCATGCCTCCCGAGTGCCCGAGGCGAAGAGCCTCGACGAGACCCTGCATGCTGATGGCGAGCGCGAGGTTCGCGACCAGCTTGCCGGTGGCCGCCTTGCCCGGTGCGTCGTAGACATGCAGCCGCTCCGGGTCCGCCCACAGCGACACGAGCGGCTTGGCGACGGCGACGGCGTCGGCGCTGCCACCGAGCAGCACGCCGAGCGCGCCAGCGCGGGCCGGGCCGATCGAGCCGACGACGGGGGAGTGCACGTATGCGATCCCGTTCGCGGCCGCCCACTCGGCGAAGGCTGACGCGTCAGCGGGAGAGACCGTGGTGATATCGACCCACACGACATTCGTGGCGAAAGGCAGTGCTCCATCCAGAACGACCTCGCGCACGGCATCCGGACCGAAGAGAGCCGTGAACACGACCTCCGCTCCCGAGACCGCTGCCGCCGGGGTTTCCGCGAGGGTTGCCCCACGCTCGGTGAGGCTGGCCGCAGCCGCGGTTGTGCGATTCCAGACGGTCACGTTGTGACCGTTGTCGAGGAGGTGCACGACGAGTTCGCGACCCATCCGGCCGAGTCCGAGGAATGCGATGTTCATGTGGTTCCGTTCTGGTCGAGCTAGCTATGCGTCATGATCCACGCGAGTAGGTAACTTCGCGAGTTCGCGTCGTCAATGGACGTGGCCGGCAGCGTGCGTGCTGTCTGCAGGGCGCTCGTCGCCTGGCTACTTCCCGCGAGGGAAGAGTACATCAGCAGGTAATCGCCAAACTGGACGTTGTACCCATTCGGCGCCGCCCCGTTCAGGTTCGCCGCGATCCGCGCAGGGTCACCGCCGAGATAGCCCGCCACGGGACTCATCGGGATCAAAAGAATTCCCAGCTTCGCGCTGGCATCGGCGCTGAACCACGTGGCGTAGTCGCGCTTGCCTCCCCAGTTCAAGGAGACAATGGAGTGCGAGTACCCGCTGTACGACGGATCCTTCTGGTTGAAGTTGGTCCAGTACGCGTTGGCGGATGCCGCTTCGCTCGAAAGCATCCACGTGGCCTCCCTGGCGAGCGGAGCATCCTTCTCCAGCTGACCCCAGAGCGCGAGGCCATTCCAGGCGCTGACGGCCTCCGAGCTGGACTCCTGATTGTTGCCGTCGGCGAACGGTGAATAGCCGGACGCCCACGAGTGCCCCGCGTACGGGTCGAACACGCGTCGCTGGGGAAAGTACTTCGATGGACCGGATGTGGCCAGGTCGGCCGCGAGCAGGTTCATGACAGGCGCAATCTGCGTGCGCAGGGTGTCATCGTGCGCAGCAGCAACACTCGCCGCGTAGAGGAAGTAGCCGTAGTGGAAGTGGTGGTCATTGAAGGCGTCGGAGCCGAATGATGCAGCCAGGCCCACGAGCCCGTGCGCCTTCGGATCGTAGACGAAGCAGCGCTGTGCAGCGCTCGTGCAACCGGCGGGCGCCATCCATTGTCGAAGCGCGGGCGTGAGCTTGGCACTCGCCGCCGAAGCTGCAGCGGTGTCGCCGAGTTGCGTCGCTAATTGCAGCAGGTTCGCGAGGCGGTAGAGAGCCTTGCCGCCGAAATACGTGTCCGCGGGTAGTGGCGCAGTCTGCGCGATGTCGGTTGCAAGTTGGCTGCGCAACTCCGCTTTGTCCGCGGAACTCAGCGTGTCGACGGCCAGGGAGTTGGAGGGCGTCAAGGCAGGAACTGTCCAACTCAGGGAGGTGCCGGAGCACAGCGACATTGTGCCGTAGATCGAGGCGTAGGTTCCGAGCGTACAGGTCGACGCATCCATCGTCTTCCGCTGGTGCGGCAAGGCAGCGATCAGCGTGTTCTGCTGGCCCGGCGTGCGGTAGTCGAGCGTCGTTGTCGCGGCCGCGTGGCTGGTCGAGTATGACGTCGAGACGGATGCCAGCGGAGCCACGCTCCCGCCGAGCGTCTTCACGTCGCCTCCGGCCGGAACAGCGAACCAAACCGCCGACTCGCCTGCACCAAGCGTCACGCTTCCGCCGTCTGACGCTACCGCGCCTTGCGTGCGCAGTCCATAGCTGATGCCGCCGATGTCGGTCGACCAGATCCCATTGCCGGCCGACTTGAACGCCTGCTGGAGCCGAAGGCCCACGCGCTGTGCGGCTGTGAAGCTGACGAGGGGCGATCCCTCGGCTATCACGGCCGAACCCACGGACTTTCCTGCAGCATTTCGTTCGTCAATCGTGACCGACACGTCGTCGTACGCGGTGATCATGCTGGATGCCGCGCCGGCATCCACCGTGATGCTCGGGGTGTATCCGCCAGAGATCGTGTTAGCGCCGCTGGTCACGGCCGGCAAACCGAACGAGAAGCCGCGGTCGGTCAGGCCGAACGACAGCGGCAGCGGGAAAACGGGCTGCGGCGTGGCGCCGAAGACCAAACCGGAGAACCACCGGTTCGTCGGGGAAGCGAGGCCGGCTGCGAGGCGCATGGTCGGCAGCGTGGCCACGGACTTCTTCGCGATCTTCGTGATCGCGCCGCTCACCTGCGAATCTGGGAGTACAGCCCCACGTGGAGCGTTGTCCCGCGTCACCGAACTCGACGCGGGGGGACTGGCGCATGCCGCGAGGAGCGCCAGGAGCAGCCCGGATGCCAGCACCGTGAGCACGCGCGAGGAGTGGAGGCGCACGGTCAGAGTCCAATCTGCTGGAGAAGGTTCGAAAATGTCACTTTGACCCCGGCAAACGGCCCGTTGTCCCGAAGGTGCATGATGGCGTTGACCGGTGTCCCCGGCTGGACGAGACCGTTATAGGCACCGTAGGTCAGCCCGGAGCTCTTCACTTCGACCTCCGCGTCGGCCTGGCCCTGGATGGTCTGCACCCGGATCACCGAGACCGTGCCCGGCACGCGCTGCTGGTTGGGCAACACGAGCTCAACGCTCGCGCCTTGGTCGATCCGGGAGAAGTCGTACGAGTCGACCCGGAACTTGGCGAGCGCGTACAACGATCCGCTCCGGTCGATCGTGGCGAGCCCTTCGCCCGCGGAGATGAAGCTGCCCACCCTGGCGCCGATGGTCGACACGATGCCGGGCTCGGTCGCAACCAGCGTCAGCATTCCGTCACTGGATACCGTGTACGCGGTGCTCTGGGGCACGACCTTCTGGCCGCTTGGCCCAGTCAGTGCCTGAAGGAGGGTCGCGCTTTGGACGGTGAAGAGCGGCTGCCCCTTCTTGACCCTGTCGCCCTGATTGACTGCCTGGGAAACGACGGTTCCCGCATAATCGGAGCCCACCGTGTACGACACGGACTGAATGGACGCGGTTGTACTGGCGACCTGGCTCTGCCGCTGGTTGAGTACGAGGGTCGCACCCGCGACGATGGCGAGCACCACCACGAAGCCCAGCAGCAGTCGGAAACGGTTACCCCAGGTCATCTCATGCCACCCTTCCGTCGTGCTCGAACAGGTTTGCTGGCAGGGCATTCATCGCCGGTCGAGGCGCTGGGCTCCCGGCCGGGCGTTGCCCGAACGTCGGGTAGAGCTGCGGAACCGGGTGGGCTGCCGTCTTGGCGGCGTGCGACTCCTTCATGGCCCCGCCGATGAACACGGCGAGGACAACCGTGCTCGTGATGTTCCACGCCGTCGCGAGGGTGAGCGTTCCGTGGTCGATGTCCTTGAGGATCGCGACGATTGAGGTCAAGAACAGGAAGACGAAGAGGAGCACCTGGGGGATCATGAAGTTGAAGGGAGAGACCCGCTTTCCAGTCGCGCCCGTGACGTGCCACTTCTGCTCCTTGCCCGCGAAGACATTGATGAGAGCCCTGATGTAGATCGGGAACGAAACCGTCGCCATGACGAGCGTCGCGGGCCGGAATGAGCCCATGGTGTGGAACGCCAGCATGATCTGCAGGCCGTAGAAGCCGAGGTAGAACAACAGCCACGTCACCCACGTGACCGTCAGGTTTACCGGTCGAAGGTCGAAGTAGATTTCAAGCGGCGGTACGAGGAGCAGGAGCAGCGGGGTGATTCCAACGAGATAGTGCGTCGCCGTCACGGTGTATTGCAACCGCTGGTCCATGGTCAGTCGGCGACGCGGGTTGAGTGGATTGTGGCGCATCAGGATCTCGAACCCGCCGGATGCCCACCGCATCTGCTGCTTCGTGTAATCCTCGACGGTCGACGGGGCATCACCGACGGCAAGGGTCACCGGAATGTAGACGGTGCGCCAGCCATTCTCGTGGAGCATCAGCGATGTCCACACATCCTCTGACTTGGAATCGGTGTACATGCCGCCGATGTCGTTGATGGCATCGCGGCGAAAGATTACGTTGGTTCCGACGCAAAAGGCAGCGTTGAAGCGGTTACGTCCGGGCTGGATGAAACGGTAGAACACCGACTGCATGAATCCGGCGCCCTTGGAAACCAGGTTCGTCATGTTTCCGTATGTCTGCGGGGTTTGCACAAACGCAACGTTCGCGTCGATGAAGAACGGCACCGTCTCGTAGAGGAAGTCCTCCTTGGGCGCGAAGTCCGCATCGAAGATGACGAAGTACTCGCCCTTGGTGAGCGACAGGGCGTGATTGACGTTGCCGGCCTTGGCTCCGTTGTTACTGAGCCGGCGCACGTAGCGCACTCCGAGCTCGGCCGCGAGGTCCCGCACAGCGTCTGACGGACCATCATCGAGGATCCAGGTGAGGTGCTCGCCGCGCATCGCCACGGCCGCGGTAACTGTGCGCCGGATGGTCTCGAGGGGCTCGCCGTAAACGGTGATGAAGACATCGATGCTGATGCGCCGGTCGTCCAGGAAAACCGGCCACTTCTCGGGGCTCGCAGTCGTACCGTCACGCCTGATCGTGGGTCCGTCGAAGATCCGCTCCTGCGAGTGGTGAAAGGCGAAGTCCCGCGGATCCTGCCCGCCCGAAAGTATCGTCCACATCGACACGAGTGCCTGGAGGACGAGAACAACCTCGGCGGTAATCACCAGGAGGTATGGCAGCCAGTCACCGCGGTTGGCGGGATTGAGGAGGAAGGCGGTGTATGCCAGCACGCCAATCGTCGCGATGAGCACGAAAAGCAGCAGCGTCGGCGAATTGACGGCTCCGTTCTCGACCGTGCGGGCGAGCGGCGTGTACTCGGTTCTTCGTGGGCCCTTGTACGGCCTGTCCCTCCAGATGGGTGCCATTGTGCTGTTCTCCATTCCGCATAGCGGCAGGAACGATCCCACCCGCTCGTAGGTTCTGGGCGACGGCGACGGTGACGTTGTGCACGGGGACGATGTCCCCAGAAAGCTGCAACGTTGCAAAATGACCGACTGCGCGAAGATCGTGGATGGACGATCTCGGACTCGCGATCTCTTACAGGCTAGCCACGCGACGCCAGGATTTTCCACCCCGTAAGCAAACTTTTACCCTCGAAGGGGGGTCTTATGAGAGCATTCTCACGAATGACTCGCGGCACCGGCCACGCGGTAACTGTGCGCTAGCTGCCATCCCTGAGGTCGGCAAGAGTCGCGCGCTCGAGGGAGACCTCGGTGAAGGTGGCGCGACAGCCCTCACCCACCGGCGACTGCGCGAGAAAGCCGACTTTGACGTGGGCAGTGTCAGGAATGCCGAGGCTGAAATGCCGAACCAGGGTCCAGTCGCCGCCATCCGTCGACGCGTGCAGCGCGAATCCCGGGCCGCGACGTGACACCCGGAAATAGGCGCGCGGGCGGTCGAGAATCCAGGAATTGGCGTCATCGGAGGTGCCCCTCGTGACCACCGAGACCACGCTCGGTTCACCCTTCGGCGTGCATTCGAGACAGAGCTTGAACCACGAGTGCTCGTCGTACTCGACGTACAGCACACCTGCGTCGCCGAACTGGTGGATGTCTGCCTCGACGCGTGCGGAGAACATGAAGTCGCCATCGACGCTCGTCACAAGCCGCCCCAGCGAGGGGAGATCTCCGTCGCTGCCGCTCGGGTTGACGAAGAGATCCGAACGCGGGGGAGCGTCCATTGTCAGCGTGCCCGACTCGATGCTCCACACGGGATGCGGCATCCCCTGCGGTTCGAGCAGGCTGAGGAAGGGCTGCTCAGGCACGAAGGGCCTGAGCGCGGAACGCGGCCAGGTCCACGGTCTGCCCGGTCGCAATCGAGGCCTCGACCGCGCAGATGACCTCGGTGACCAGGACACCATGGTCGACACCGGGTCCGAGATCGCCGCCGTCGACGAGGCCGGCCGCAAAGTCCCTGACCATCCATACCGGGGCGCCGACCAGCGCCCGACCGATCCTGCCCGAGAGCGGCCAGGGCGAACGCAGCTTGTCACTCACGATGGTGAGTCCCTGGTGCGACAGATCTGCCGTCACGGACCCCTCGGTGCCGATCACCTGGAACCGGAAGTCGACGATCCCATCGCCCGCATCCGGAAGCGTCCATGCCGACGAGAACGAGGCCGTCGACCCGTCATCGAAGGTGACGAGGGCGTGAATCACGTCCCAGGTGTCGATCCCACGCTTGGCCAGGACACCACGCGAGCCCACAGCACTCACCGAGACAGGGGTCCTGCCATTCAGCCAGAGCACGAGGTCGAGCGTGTGCGGCATGAGGAACCAGGCCGGAGAGGACTTCGCAGCCCACGACAGCATCGTTGTCGGGACCCAGAACGAGTTGCTCAGCGTCGCCGAAGCCGTGATCGGCTCACCCAGACTGCCGGATGCGATTGCCGCCTTGGCCTGAACTGCGTGCGGGTTCCAGCGGTTCTCGAAGCCGACCAGGCAGCGGGCGCCGCCCTCGTGAACGGCCGCGGCGATCGCGTACGCGTCCTCCAGGGTCGTGGCGAGGGGCTTCTCGATCAGCAGGTGCTTGCCCGCTGCCGCAACGTCAACGGCGACCTGCCGGTGAGCGAAGTCGGGCGTCGCAACGATGACCGCATCCGGATCGAACGTCTCGAGCAGCTCGGTGTGCGAGGACGCGACGGGCAGGCCGGTCGCGCTCTTCGCCTCCTCTGCCACCCTGGTGGATGGCTCCGCGAACGCGACGACCTTCACGTCAGGCTGCGCTTCGAGCGCCTCGGCAAAGAGTCGTCCGCGCAGTCCGGCGCCGACGATACCAATGGTTACCATGACAAACTCCCAACGATGTGGTGCTGCAGTTGAACTCGACCGGTCGACGCCGACCGTCCGTTTAGAAGAGGGTGAAGCCGCCGTCGACCTTGACGATCGAACCGGTCATGAAGCTGGAGGCATCGCTCGCAAGGAAGATCGCGACCGGTCCGAGCTCGGGTGGGAGGCCGTAGCGCTTCATCGCCGCCGGGTCGACGCACCATTCCTTGAACTCCGGCTGGTCCACAGGCGACATCTCGGTGAGGAAGTAGCCGGGCGCCATCGCGTTCACGCGGATGTTGTGGGGTGCCCATTCGGCGGCGAGCGCCTTCGTGAGCTGGTGGACGGCCGCCTTCGACGAGAGGTACGAGGCCTGCCAGCGCGGCTGGTTGACGATCTCGGCCGACATGGAACCGACGTTGACGATCGTTCCGCCGCCGCGCTCCGCCATCCGGCGGCCGACGGCACGACTGCAGTACCAGACGCCATCGACGTTGGTCGCGAAGACGTCGTGCCACCCGCTGTCCGGGGTTTCGAACGCGCGACCGGCGACGCCGATGCCCGCGTTGTTGAGCAGCACGTCGATCTCGCCGAATTCAGTGCTCACCTGCTCGACCGCGCGCTCGACGTCATCGACGTCGGAGACCTCGAGCTGTACTCCGTACGACCGGATGCCGAGATCAGCCAGTTCCTGTGCGGCGGCTTCAGCAGATGCGAGCGTCCGCGCGGTGACGGCGACGGAGGCACCCGCATCACCGAGCGCCTCGGCCATCGCACGACCGAGACCGCGGCTGCCGCCGGTAACCAGGGCGACCTTGCCCTCGAGGGAGAATTTCTGCATTGCGTTCATAGGGTTTCCTTTCGGGTATGGAAATGCGTTTCTCGCTGGCGCTACCAGCGAATGGTGAGGTCGTGGACGAGCGGGGACCCCGGCTCCACCGTGGTGTATTCCCCTGTTGCCAGGCCGTTTATTGGACCGGAGAGCGGTTCGATGCAGAATGCGCCCGGCATGGTCTCGCACACGATCCAGTGCGATCCGACCGAGCCGATCTCGACCGCGAGGCGATCGCCCCACGCGATCCGGGGAGGCGTCGCGACATCCGTGAACGCGTCATCCCACGGTCGTTCGCCGCCACCGGGGATCGTGCCCACCGGGATACCTTCGTCGTCGAGCAGGTATCGGATACCCGGTTCGAACTCGTACTCGGCGTCTTCCCCGCTCTCGAGCGCATTACGGAACCACGGATGGAAGCCCGCGATGGCCGGCATCGACCGGACGTCGTTGCTCACTCGAACGGTGATGGTCACATGGTCGTTGCCGAGTTCGAACGTCTGGGTGACACGCCCTCCGAACGGCCAGCGCTCGTCGAAATCGATGACAAGAGCATCCCCGTCGACAGTCCACGCACGGTCGAAGACCAGCCCGTGCATGGCGTGCGGGCCGACGCGAGGCGGGATGACCCATTCCGTGCCCTCGAACTCGAACCGCCCGTACGCCGTGCGGCTGACGAATGGCGCCATGACGAAGGAACCGGTGAAGAATCCGGGTGGCATCTCGGCCGGGGGCGCGGTGCACGCGCCGATGATGTCCGCGCCATCGATGACGAGGGAAAGCAACCGACCGCCGTCTGCCGGGTCGATGCGGATGGATGCCCGCTCGGTGCGCATACCGACGATGCCGTCGCCAAGGTCCACGAGAGTGCGTGTCGTTCCCCCGTCAGTGGGGGCATCGGATTGAGTAAGTGCCACGGCGTTGGTTCCAGATCAGCGGATGTTGACTATGTTCACTTTCCTGACTAACTTGTCTCATGTCAAGCCAAAACAGAGAATCCGTCAATCCGTAACACACAGTTAATGAAGTTTCCCCGCATTGCGACCGCAATTGCCGACCTACGAGCGACGACCCTGGAGGCGGATCCACCGATGACCGAAACACCAGCGCTCGGTCCTCGCTACCGCGCGCCCGCCCGGGTTCCGTCGGCGCCCCGCCTGATCTCACCGGCCGGCGCAGGACAGGTCAACCGAACGCGCCTTCTACAGATCCTGTACGACGTCGGACCGACCTCGCGAGCCCAACTCGCGCGAATCTCGCGGGTCACGAAGACCACGATCGGTGCGATCGTGCAGCCCATGATCGACGATGGGATCCTGGTCGAGGGGGAGCCCCAGCAGAGCAGCTCGCAAGGAGGCAAGCCCGCTCGGCCGATCTGGTTCTCACCCGTGGACCGTCCCACCGTCGCCGTGCACCTGCTACCGGGAACGGTGCGAGCCGCGCTCGTCAGCCTCACCGGATCCGTCATCACGGAGTCGTCTGCCAACTTCGAGGCCACGGAACTCGACCACGACGTGATCATCGACTGCGTGACATCCTGCATCCAGGATGTCCTGCCTTCCGACGGCGGCGCCGTCCTGGGCGTCGGTGTCGCGGTCGGGGGCATCGTGAACACCGACGAGGGCCGAATCGTCGAGGTCAATCTCGCTCCAGGGCTCGCGGGCCTCGAACTCGGCCCACTGCTGTCCAGGCGCCTCGGGCTGCCGGTGCACCTCGACCACCATCCCAGGGTGCAGGCGCTCGGTGATCGGTGGTTCGGCTCCGGCCGTCGCGCCTCGTCATTCGCGTCGATCTACTGCGGTGAGGCGATCGGGGTCGGCCTCGTCATCGACGGTGCGGTGCACCGCGGAGTCGCCGGGGCGGGCGGGGAAGTCGGCCACACGATCGTCGATCTGGGCGGCACCGTCTGCCGATGCGGCCGCACCGGATGCTGGGAGACCATTGCCAGCCATCGCTGGCTTCAAGCGGAAGCCGCGATCGCTGGCCTTCCCGCCGCGGATGCGCTGACCGTCGGCCCGCTCGCCCGACTGGCCGGCGACGACCACGCTGGAGCAGAAGAACTCTTCGACAGGTTCGCCCGCAACGTCGCGATCGGCATCATCAACCTGCAGCAGATCCTCGCACCCGGACTCTTCATCCTGCATGGAGACGTCGTCCAGGGCGGCGAGGAATTGCGTGAGCGCGTGCAGAAGTATGTCTTGGACGGCATCCCAGTGCACGCCGGGGGAGCACCGGCCATCACCTTTGCGAGCGCGGATGACGACATCACCCTGCTCGGAGCGGCGGCCCTCGTCCTCTCGCAGTCCCTGGATCTCTTGACGTGAATTCCGAAGGTTAGGCTTGAGCAATGTTCGTTGATCTCCCAGAATCCGAGCTGCGCGCGTACCGCAGCAGCCAGAATGACCCCGCCGATTTCGACGCCTTTTGGGAGTCGACGCTCGCCGAAAGCCGGGCGTTCGACCTCGATGTCACCGTCACCCCGGTCGATACCGGACTCGCGACGATCGACGTGTTCGATGTCACGTTCTCCGGCTTCGGTGGCGAACGGATCAAGGCATGGCTGCGCCTTCCTGCCGGCGCAACCGGACCGATTCCCGCGGTCGTGAACTTCATGGGTTACGGCGGCGGCCGCGGTCGCGCCATCGACAACCTGCTCTGGGCATCCGCCGGCTTCGCGCACTTCCACATGGACACGCGCGGGCAGGGCTCGGGCTGGAGCACCGGCGATACACCCGATCCCGCAGGCACCGGCCCCCAGGTTCCCGGCCTCCTGACCAAGGGCATCGACAGCAAGGAGACGTACTACTACCGTCGTCTCTTCACCGACGCCGTTCGCGCGGTCGAAGCCGCCCGTAGCCTCGACGTGGTCGACAGCACCAAGGTTGCCGTGCTCGGTGGCAGCCAGGGCGGAGCGATGGCCGTCGCCGCCGCGGCGTTCATTCCTGACCTGTCCGCGGTCATTTCGTATGTCACGTTCCTCAGCGACTTCCCGCGGGCGACGGTCATCACCAACCACGAGCTGTACGACCAGGTCGTCCGCTACCTGGCGATCCACCGCGAGAAGGTGGACCAGGTCCACGAGACCCTCTCGTACTTCGACGCCGTCAACATGGCGAAGCGCGCAAAGTCGCCCGCGTGGTTCTCGACCGGCCTGATGGACCGGACCTGCCCGCCATCCACCGTTTTCGGCGCGTTCAACAACTACGCAGGCGAGAAGCAGATCACGGTCTGGCCGTACAACGATCACGAGGGTGGCGGGATCGACGACTTCGCGCTCACGCTCACGACGTTGCGCGAGGTCTTCGCGGCCTAGTGCCGCCCGCGACTCTGCGCGAATGGCGCGATAGCTTTCCCGCAATCGCCATTTGCGCAGGGTCGCGCGTCCTGCGCGGCGGATGTCACTCCCGCGTGACCTCCGCAGGTGACTTGTCCGGCCGCCACCCGCGCCACGACGGATGCCTCAGCCTCTGGGTCGACGTCCACTCGGCGAATTCCACCTCGGCGACGAGGCGAGGAGTGACCCAGTGGGCGTCGCGCGCGTCTGCCGCCGGAACCTCCGTCAACGACGGCGTCGTGCGCTTGTGGCCATCGAGGATGCCCCGCAGTCCTTCGAGCTCGCGGTCGCTGAAGCCGGTGCCGACGCGCCCGACGTAGCGATACCGATCGCCGTCAGGAATGCCGAGGAGGAGCGAACCGACGGTGTCGGCACGTCGTCCCTGCCCTGGCCGCCAGCCACCGACGACGACCTCCTGGGTGCGGTGATGCTTGAGCTTGATCCACGAATGTGTTCGCCGGCCCGCGACATAGCGGCTGTCGCGCAGTTTAGCGACGACGCCCTCGAGGCCGAGCGCCAGGCTGCTCTCCATCGCGTCACCGAGGTCTCCCGTGAAGGCGGGTGGAACCTGGATGCGGCTCGTCGGCGTCGGCGTGACCAGCTCGCCGAGCGCTGCTCGCCTCTCGTCGTATTCGCTCTTCAACAGCGATCGGCCATCCAGCTCCAGGAGGTCGAACAACATGTAGTGCACCGGAATCGACGTGACCGACCGCTCGACATCGGCGGGCTTTGTCAGGTGCATTCGGCCCTGGAGCCGCCCGAAGTCGGGGCGGCCATTCGCGTCGAGCGCGACAATCTCGCCGTCGAGCACCGCGCTGTGCGCACCCACCAGCTCAATGAGTTCCCCGAGATCCGGGTAGCCGATCGTGAGGTCGTTCCCATTCCGGCTGGTGAGCCTCAGCCCGCTCTGGTCGACGGTCGCGATCGCGCGGATCCCGTCCCATTTCATCTCGAACGCCCAGTCCTCCTCCTCGCTCACGTCATGCTCGTTCCCGAGTGTCGCGAGCATGGGAGCGACGGCCACCGCCGCAGGTCGACCAGCGTTCGATGGCGCACGACCACTCGGGGGGCGACTCTCCTGGGGACGGCGCGAGTGCGGGCGGGCGCCTGGCCGCGCGTCCTTCATGAGATGGATGAGCCAGTTCTGTGCCGCCTTCTCCTCTCCACCGGTATGAATGAGCGCGTACCTTCGTGGCTCGCCCAGTGCGCCGCCCTGCTCGCCGTGCAGCGTGACGATGACCTCCTCACCCTCGCGCCACTTCTCGAGGTCATAGCGGCCGGCATCCCAAATAATGACCTCACCCGCTCCGTATTCACCCTTCGGGATCGTCCCCTCGAAGCTTCCGTACTCCAGCGGATGATCCTCGGTCTGCACGGCAAGGTGATTGGCCTGCGTTTCCGTTGGAAGCCCCTTGGGCAGGGCCCAGCTGACGAGTACGCCGTCGCGCTCGAGCCGGAAATCGTAGTGCAGGTTGCGGGCGTGATGCTCCTGGATCACGAAGGACTGGCCATCGGTCGCCTCCGGTCGTTCTGCGGGAACCGGCTCGGGGGTCTTGCCAGCGTCGCGCTTGCTCCGATACGTTTCGAGCCGGTCGTCGGGAGCGTGCAGGTGCCCGGCCGCCATGCCGGCGAGCGGATCCCCACGCCGCTTCACCCGCTGCAGCACCTCCTGGTAGTCCAGGTGGACAAGGTCCTTGGCCGCGAGTTCACGCCAGGTTCGTGGAGCCGCGACGGTCGGGCGAAAGCGCCCGCGCATCGAGTATGGGGCGATGGTCGTCTTCGCCGCGTTGTTCTGGCTCCAGTCAACGAACACCTTTCCTGCCCTGATCACCTTCTTCATGTCGCTGACGACCAGGTCGGGATGGTCGGCCTCGAGCGCACGCGCGAGTTCGTGAGCCACGGCGGAGACCTGGTCAGAGGTCTGCTTGCCGTCGAGCGCGGCGTACAGGTGGATGCCCTTGCTCCCGCTCGTGACGGGTACGGGCGTGAGCCCCATATCATCCAGGATCGCGCGGGCGAAGCGCGCCACCTCGGCGCACTCCGCAAGCCCCACGCCGTCGCCGGGATCGAGATCGAGTACGAGGCGGTCGGGGTTCTTGGGCTGGCCGGTGCGGCTGAACTGCCACTGCGGCACATGGATCTCGATCGAGGCGAGCTGCGCGAGCCAGATGAGTGTCGCGAGATCGTTCACGAGCGGATACTCGTTGGCGCGATCCTTGTGCGCGATCGAGCGCCGCTTGACCCACTCCGGTGTTCCCTCATCGAGGTTCTTCTGGAAGAAGACCTCGCCGGGATGCTCCGGCGTACCGACGCCGTGGACCCAGCGTTTCCTGGTCACCGGCCGGTTCGCGACGTGGGGGATGAGCACATCCGCGATCTCCGCGTAGTACGCCAGCACGTCCCGCTTGGTCGTTCCGGTCTCGGGGTAGAGAACCTTGTCGAGATTCGTCAGAGTCAGGCGGCGGCCATCGATCGATACCGTCTCGGAGCTGGTCTTCGGTCGCATCGGAACCTCACGCCCTGGGGAGTCGTAGCGACTATTTACGGTACGCCGAACCATGCGCGAGTCAACCCCCGTTCGGCCGCGGCTCCCATGGTGTCGAATAGTGCCATGAGGGCCATATGGACGGGCGCGATCACCTTCGGCCTTGTGAACGTGCCGGTCAAGGTCTACAGCGCCACGGAAGACCACGATATCGAGTTGCACCAGGTTCACGACAAGGACGGCGGGCGCATCCGCTACCAGCGCAAGTGCGAGGTCTGCGGCAAGGTCGTCACCTACGAGCACATCAACAAGGCGTACGAGGCCGGGGGCCGGACCGTCGTGCTCACGGACGACGATCTCGCATCGTTGCCAGCGGAGCG
The DNA here is from genome assembly GCA_030841285.1 of Microbacteriaceae bacterium. GTDB lineage: Bacteria > Actinomycetota > Actinomycetes > Actinomycetales > Microbacteriaceae > JAUZGC01. The sequence continues at coordinate 36,966 of JAVECW010000160.1, read as the reverse complement.
CAGCCGCGAAATCGAGGTCGTCGAGTTCGTGCCGAGCGACCAGCTGGATCCGATCATGTTCGACCGGAGCTACTTTCTGGCCCCGGATTCCAAGTCCGCCAAGGCATACGTCCTGCTTCGAAAGACCCTCGAGGACACCGATCGCACGGCTATCGTGCACTTCGCGCTGCGGCAGAAGACCCGCCTTGGGGCGCTGCGCGTTCACGACGACGTGCTCATGCTGCAGGCCCTGCTCTGGGACGACGAGGTGCGCGAGGCGAACTTTCCCGCCCTCGATGAGACCCCACGCCTCTCGGAGAAGGAGCTCGAGCTCTCGGCGGCGCTTATGGAGAGTTTCGGGGGAGACTTCGCCCCGGAGAAGTTCACCGACGCATACCAGGCCGAGCTTCGCCAGCTCATCGAAGCCAAGCTCGAGAAGGGCGATGCCGTCGACACGGCAGAGACGTTCGGCGAGCAGCCGGAATCGGCCTCGGCGGGCGGCGAAGTCATCGACCTCATGGATGCGCTGCGCAAGAGTGTCGAGAAGAACCGCGCCCGACCCAAGAAGCAGCGCAAACCCGCCTGATCGCCAGCGGGGCCGGCTCGGATAGCATGCACTCTGATGCCTGCTTCCTTCTCAGCTCAGAATTCGTCGGCACACGAATCGTCGACTCCGGAACGGGGCGCAATCGTCACGAGGCTTCGAGTTGCGGGCTGCGTCTTCGCCGAGGACGAGGCGGACCTGCTGCTGTCCGCCGCACAGACACCGGCTGACCTCGAGGACATGGTGAGCAGGAGGGTCGCCGGCCTGCCGCTCGAACACATCCTCGGCTGGGCGCAGTTCTGCGGCCTCCGAATCGCCGTGGATGCCGGCGTATTCGTTCCTCGCCGCCGCACCGAATTCCTCGTCCACGAGGCAGCCGCCCTCGCCCGGCCGGGTGCCGTCGTGCTCGACCTGTGTTGTGGCTCCGGTGCGCTTGGTACCGCGCTTGCCACGACGGTGCCCGGCGTCGAGTTGCATGCCGCCGACATCGAGCCGTCCGCGGTGCGCTGCGCCCGCCGGAACATCGTTCCCGCCGGGGGACGGGTGTACGAGGGCGACCTCTTCGACCCGCTGCCCGAAGCACTGCGGGGCCGCATCGACATCCTGGTCGCGAACACGCCATACGTCCCCACCGAGGCGATCGGGATGATGCCGCCGGAGGCGCGCATTCACGAGCCACGCGTGACGCTCGACGGCGGCCTGGACGGGCTCGACGTGCAGCGCAGGGTCGCCGCCGATGCCGGCCTCTGGCTGGCACCTGGCGGGCATCTCCTCGTCGAGGCGAGCGAGCGCCAGGCGCCGGATGCCGCGGCGATCTTCGCCGCCAGCGGCCTCATTCCGCGAATCGCCAGGTCGGAGGAGCTGGACGCCACCGTCGTCATCGGCACCAAGCCGCAGTAGGCGACTCCGTTCCTTCCCACATCGGCACCAAGCCGCGGTAGGGCGGCTCCGGTTTGCCGTGGACCTTGCCTGACGGCATCCCCGGGGGTACCGTCACGCGCACATGCGCACGACGCGCGGACCCGACCGTAAGGAACGTTCATGACGAGCGAACACGAGAACCTCAACCCCGTCACGAAGTACCGGACAGAAGGATTCCCGGAACAACAGCAGGAACAGCCGGGGCTCACCTCGCTGACGGAACCCCGCCCTGACCATGGCGAGGACACGTATGTCGGCTCTGGGCGGCTGAAGGACCGCATCGCGCTGATCACCGGGGGCGACTCCGGGATCGGTCGCGCGGTCGCGATCGCCTACGCCAGGGAAGGCGCCGATGTGGCGATCACGTACCTTCCCGAGGAGCAGGATGACGCAGAGGACACGGCCTCGCTTGTCCGCGCCGCCAATCGGCGGGCCTTCCTGCTGCCAGGGGACCTTCGGCACGAGGCATTCAGCAGCAGCCTCCCGACGGTCGTCGTCGAAGAACTCGGCGGGCTCGACATCCTGATCCTGAACGCGGCATACCAAAAGAATCGTGACGGGCTCGAGAGCCTCACGACGGATGAGTTCAGCCGCGTCTTCGAGACCAACCTCTACTCGACGCTCTGGATCACCGCGGCCGCTCTGCCGCACCTGAAGGCCGGCGCATCCATCATCACAACCTCGTCCATCCAGGCCTTCAACCCATCACCGAACCTGATCGACTACGCGATGACGAAGGCCGCCCTGGTCGCGTTCACGAAAGCGCTGGCGATGCAGGTGGGCCGCAGGGGCATCCGCGTCAATGCCGTCGCGCCCGGCCCGATCTGGACGCCATTGATTCCCGCGACGTCCTGGCCGAGCCATCTGCCGAGCTTCGGACAGGACACGCCACTCGGCCGGGCGGGCCAGCCCGCCGAGCTCGCCCCGGCCTACGTGTTCCTCGCATCGCCCGAGGCGTCCTACGTCTCCGGGGCGGTGCTCCCCGTCACCGGTGGAAAGCCACTCTGAGATCACTCACAACAGACCACCACAGCACGACGACACACACAACGACCACCAGGAAAGGAGCAACAGATGCCACGTGGAAGAAATTCAAGCCTGAAGGACCCGAAGCTCTATGAGGAGCTCCGGGACGACGGGGCGTCCAAGGAGAAGGCCGCGCGCATCTCGAATGCAGCGGCGAAGCGGGGTCGTTCGGCGATCGGCCGGAAGGGCGGCGAAGCTGGGGCATACGACGACTGGACGGTGCCCGACCTGCGCAAGCGCGCGAAAGAGCTCGGACTCTCTGGCTATTCGCACAAGAAGAAGGCGGAACTCGTGAGTGCACTCAGGAATCACTAGCGTGCCGCCCATGTCTCCCGGCGGCGCAGAGTACCAACCGAGACCGGTTGACGGTCGCAACGAGAGTCCGAACCAGCGGTCCGACCGCAACTGGGAGGAGATCCTGCAGGAACTGCGGGTGACGCAAACGGGCACCCAGATCCTGACCGGGTTCCTCCTGACTCTCGCGTTCCAGCCGCGGTTCGCCGAGCTCGACACCTACCAGATCGTGGTGTACCTCGCGCTCGTCACGGTCGCTGCAGCCACGACCATCCTGGGACTCGCACCCGTGAGCCTCCACCGCGCGCTCTTCGGCCGCGGGGTGAAGCAGGAGGTCGTCAGGGTTGCGAACCGGATCCTGCGCGCGACCCTCGTGGCCGTCGCCGGGCTTATCGCCGGCGTCATCCTGCTGATCTTCGATGTGGTCGCCGGGCGCACCGCTGGACTCGTCGCGGCGGCCATCGCCGTCGTCGTGATCATCGTGTGCTGGCTGCTCGTCCCATTTGGGGTGCGGCGCAGCGACGACAACGAGTGGACACCGGAGGGGAGAGGGTAACGGATTATTACGCCGCATTCACCAGATAATCAACCCCCTTTTTTGCTCCCTTTTGGCACGCATACACTGACCAAAGAAAGACGGGACAAGCCAGCCGGTGGGTGCCGCGACTACCCAGTCGTGAGCGATATGGATAGGAGCGGTGCCCACCGGTTTCCCGAGAAAGACCGAAGGCACCCCCCGGTGTCTGCGTCGTTGGACAGAAAGGCAGCACTTCCCATGAATATCCTTCTCATCATCATCGCGATCGTTGCCGTGATCCTTCTTCTTACGGGCGGCTTCGTCCAGTCCCTCAACTTCCTGCTCTGGGTCGGGCTCGTACTCGCGATCATCGCCGTCATCGTTTTCTTGACACGGGTCATCACCGGACGCCGAGGCGTCTAAGACCTGCGAAGGACGGCGCGGTCGGTTTCCGACCGCGCCGTCCTTTTCAGTAGACATGCCGTGCTTCGTGAGGAGAACATCGTGAGTAGACCATGAACACACGCTCGCAGGACCGCACGACGACGACCACACCTCGCACGAAGGAGGCGTCGAAGGACAACGCGCGACCGTCAGCGGTCCGGCGTTTCTTCAAGATCCTCGGCCCCGGCCTCATCACGGGGGCGTCGGATGACGACCCGTCCGGAATCGCCACCTACGCGCAGGCTGGGGCGACATTCAACTACTCCATGCTCTGGACGGTTCCGCTTTCGCTGCCCATGATGATGGCCGTCCAGGAGATCTGTGACCGGACTGCCAGCGCCACAGGCGAGAGTCTGGGTGCCCTCGCGCGCCGGAAGTTCGGCCGGGGCATGCGCGCCGTGATCGGCGTCCTCCTCGTCGCACTCATGGTTGCCAATTGCCTGAACCTCGCCGCCGACCTCATGGCGATCGGGCAGGGCATGCAACTTCTCCACGCCGGACCGGCCGCGCTGTGGAGCGCCGCCGCCGGAGTCGCCATCGTGATCATCATGCTGGCCGGGTCATTCAGCATCGTGACCAACATCTTCAAATGGCTGTGCGTGAGCCTGTTGGCGTACGTCGCCGTACTCTTCGTTACGCATGTGAAGTGGGGGCAGGTTCTGGCGGGGTCGATCGGGGCGCAATTCCACCTGTCACCCCAGTACCTCGGGTTGGTCGTGGCGGTGCTCGGCACCACGATCTCGCCGTACCTCTTCTTCTGGCAGAGCGCCAACCGCATCGAGGAGATGCGCGCCGAGGGCGACGACGACGAGACCCACTCGCTCAAAGAGCGCCCGCGCCAAGAAGCAAAGGTCAAGCTCCGGCACACCCGGCTGGACGTCTTTACGGGGATGTTCTTCTCCGTCCTCGTCATGTTCGCGATCATGACGGCAACAGCTGCGACTCTCGGTACGAACGGCACGAGCATCAACAGCGCAGCCGATGCCGCCAAGGCTCTCGAACCGATTGCCGGGCCCGCGGCATCCGCTCTGTTTGCGATCGGCTTCATTGGCGCAGGCATGCTCGCCGTCCCCGTCCTCGCCGCTGCGGGTTCAGCCGGCCTCGCCGCCTTGTTCAACAAGAAGTGGGGCCTCGACCGCGGACCGCGCAGCGCGCCCGTCTTCTATGTGCTGATCGGCGTGGGAACGATCGCGGGAACGCTCCTGAGTGTGTTTGCCACGAACCCCATCGGCCTGCTCGTTCTCAGCGCGCTCGTCAATGGGATCGCGGCGACACCCTTCCTCATCGTGATCATGCTCATCGCCCGCGACCGCAAGATCATGGGGGAGTATCGCAATGGAAAGCTTGCGGCATCCCTCGGCTGGGGAGTGACCGCGATCATGCTCGTGGCGGGTGCGATCGGCATCTGGCAGGTCTTCGCAGGCGGCTGACTCAAGTCGCACGCCCACCTCCGCACCAGGCCAAAAAGTCAACCCCTTCCGCACGACCTGTCGCCGCAATACTCTCTACTCAATAGGCGAGTGGTTCTGGATGTGACACCTGGCACTAATGAGAGTGCCCCGACGGTGCGAACCCGGGTACCGCCCACTAGGAGTGCGATTTCGGACCGGTCCAGTCGCACTCAGTGAATACGGCTCTCGCGGGGTCGGAGCCTCTGGACTTCGACTCCGCGGGATCCGTTGATCGGTGAGATAAAGGACGCGCGTGGCCCGACTTCGTCGCAGCAACCCCACTGGTCCCGGGTATCGCAGGGTCTCACGCTCTCGAGCCGTGTCCTTCGTGGATGCCGACGGTCGCGCCGTGCGCGACACAGACGTCCTCGAGCGAATCAGCGGACTCGTCATCCCGCCGGCATGGAGCGATGTGTGGGTCTCGCCAGACGAGCGCGGACACATCCAGGCGGTCGGGACCGACCAGGCCGGCCGACGCCAGTACATCTACCACCACGCCTGGCGAGAGCGTCAGGATCGTGTGAAGTTCGATCGTGCGATGGAGCTTGCCGCTTCACTCCCGGCGGCGCGCCGCGCGGTCACCAGGGACATCCGGTCGGCAGGGTTTTCCGAGCGACGCATGTTGGCGGCCGCGTTCAGGATCATCGACCTCGGCTCGCTCCGGGTCGGCAGCGAGGAGTACCTGCGAACGAACGGGAGTCGCGGGCTGTCGACGCTCCTGTGCCGCCACGCACGTGTGCGAGCCAACGAGACGACCCTCACCTTCCCTGCGAAGAGCGGCCAGCGATGGTCCTCGAGCATCGTCGATGACGACCTGGCCGCGCTTGTCGGCGCCGTCAAAGCCACCCGCGGTGAGCGGTCACGTCTGCTCGCCTGGCGGGATTCCAGCTGGCACATGCTGCATCCGACACACATCAACCGCTACATTCGCGAACGCACGAACGGGGACTTCACGGCCAAGGACTTTCGCACGCTGCGCGGTACCGTGATCGCGGCGTTGATCCTCGCCCGCGAAGGCGTCAGTGCCACGGAGACAGGCCGATCGAAGGTCATTTCGCGTGCCGTTCGCGAAACTGCTGACGCACTCGGAAACACGCCATCCGTCGCTCGGGGCAGCTACATCGACCCGCGGGTCTTCGACAGGTACCGCGCCGGGCAGGTGGTCGACCTGGCCAACGGTCGATCTCCGGAAGCCGCCGTTCGGCGCCTCCTGAACGACGAGTGACGCCGTCGGGGCCGGCACATGAACGCGCCGACCCCGACCGCATCCTCCCTACGCGGCTACCGCGACCCGCTCGAGATGCTCGGGCTTCACGACGGTTCCCGTCGCCGCGGCCTCATAGAACGCGAGGCAGACGGCGAAGTTCTCCCACGCGTCTTCCACCGTGGCCAGCGAATCACCGTTCGTCGCGATCGCCTTCAGGATCGTATCGATGCCGACCGCGTCGTCCGACGGCATGAGTCGCTCGGTCCAGCCGGCGAACTCGCCCTTGTCCTGGAAGAGCGCAATGCGACCAGTTGAGGTATCGAGGTGCAGTGCGCCCGTCGTGCCGACGATGCTACTGGAGATGCGCCACCCGCCGAGCGGTCCACTCCAGGTGTCCTCAATGGTGGTCATGCTGCCGCCATCGAAGCGCAGGATGGCGTGCCCATAGTCCTCCATGCCGAGATCCTTGTGCACGAGATTAGCGACCCTGCCGCTGACCTCCGCGACCTCTTCGCCGAGCATCCACCGCATCCGGTCGATCTGGTAGAGGCTGTGATCCATCCATCCGCCGCCGGGGGAGCGCAGCGGGTCAACCCACCAGCCCCCGTCGGTCGCGTCCGGCCAGGACTTGGGCAGCCCGCCGCTGAGACTGAACGACGCCGAAGTGACGGTGCCGATCCTGCCGTCGGTCACCCACCGGTGCACCAGCTGGTTCAGTTCGGAGCCACGCGATCGCGACTCGCCGGGGAGGAAGACGACGCCGGCCTCGCGCACCGCCGCAACGATTTCGGTCGCTTCCGCGAGGGTGGGAGCCAGGGGCTTGACCGAGATGATGTGCTTTCCGGCGCGGGCCGCCGCGATGACGACCTCCGGATTCTTGTCGACGCTCACGAAACTGGCGATGACGTCGATCGTCTCGTCGGCGATGAGCTCATGCGCGCTGTCCGTAACCGTGGGCGAACCGAGTCGCGCGGCCACCTCCTGGGCCCTGGTGACATCGCTGTGTGCGATCCCGACCAGCTCGGTCGCAGGGTTCGCCGCGATTGCCTCGGCAAGCGGGATCGCGGAGTACCAGTGGTCAAGGCCGACAATGCCGAAGCGGACTGTTTTTGACATGACTGTTCCTTTGTCTTTCATTTGTACTGGAGCGAGCGGGGGAATCAGAACGTGGTCGAGAGCTCGACCACGCGACCTTCGCGCGCGGAGGTGACGACGGCGATCATGATCTCCAAGGCGTGCCTGGCGTGCTCGGCGCTCAGGACAGGATCGGCGCCGGAGCGCACACAGTCGACCAGGTGGTCGACGAGGATCGCGCGTTGGAGCTTGAGCGACCATTCCTCGTTGGTCTGCGACCAGCTGCGAGGGACGATCCAGCCGTCGACACTGTCGGCGGCATCGGCACGGTAGACCGCGAGGTTCTCGCCGGTCGGGTTGTAAACGCTCAGCGCGCCCCGCCGGCCGAAAACCTCCACCTTCGGACTGCGCGAGGCATGCACGTTGAAGGTGCCGTCGATCACAGCGAACGTGGCGTCGCCGAAGTCGAGCATGAAGAGGTTGTTGTCCTCGACCGTTACTTCGATTTCCTTTCCGGCATACGGCCCGCCCCGCACAACGCGAGTCGGCTCGGTGATCCCGCTGAAGGCCGTGACTCGCTTGGCCGGGCCGAGCATGCCGGTGATTTCATGGATGCCGTACACACCCATGTCAAAGAGCGGCCCCGAGCCCGTCTGGTAGAACCAGGTCGGATCGAGCGGCCAACCGTCTGGGCTGCCGCCGGGTCCCGCGTGCGAGCTACGCACCCGGGCAAAGGCCACCTTGCCGATCGTGTCAGCCTGGATCAGCCGGCGCGCCTCGATGTATGGCGCGTGCAGCATGTCCGGGGGAGCGCACACCACGGTCAGGCCCTTGCTGCGTGCAAGTTCGATGATCGCGTCGGCCTCCTCGAGCGTCGTGGCGATCGGCTTCTCGACCACGAGGTGCTTGCCCCGCTTGATGATCTCGAGTGACGTTGTGGCGTGCATCGGGATGGGAGTGAGATTGATCACCGCGTCAATCGACGCGTCATCGAGCATGGCAGAAAGCGAGTCGTAGACGTGGGGGATCCCATACTTCTCGGCGGCGCTGTGCGCTCGCTCGACAACGACATCCGCGATAGCGACAAGCTCGACCTTGTCGGCGATGTGGTGGATGTTCGGGAGGACGCCCTCAGGAATCGTCGCGATGCCCCCGGCGCCGAGAATACCAATCCGCAGCGGTACACCTGGGGTCGACTGACGATCATTCATATAAAGTGCCTTTCGATAGAATTAGATAGGGATCTACTCTCGGGGCAGGCCCGGTCCCGGACGATGGTCGAGCAACGAGAGGCGACGGCTTGATGAGGCATTTGATGCACCCATCGTCGGCACAGGCCCCCGGAGCGTGGCGGCTGGAAGTGCTCAGTCGTCGGGGCCGATGTCTTGTTCAGGATTATTCATTAATGTTCCTAAGGCGTCAAGCAATCGTCGAGCTTGAGGTCAAGACCGACCACGCGGTCCTCTCCGCGATCCAGCGTTTGGAGCTTTCGTGCCCTCTTCCCACCTGAGCGTGAGCAAGCCATCCGCCGCCGTGGCGCCATCGCTGCTCCGAGCGATGAACCAGCGCTACCTGTTGGACTGGCTATACACCTACGGCCCGGCGACCCGCCCACAGCTGGCCAAGGACTCCGGGCTCTCCCAGCCAACGGTCTTCTCGACGCTTTCCGACCTCGAACAAGCCGGTCTCGTGCGACCGCTCGGGCCGACGGACCGCGCCAGTGGCCGGCCAGCGCTCATCTACGAGGCGGATCCCTCCGCCCGTGCGGTGGCGGCCGTCGACATCAGCCGCGACCGTGTTCGGATCGTTGTCGCCGACCTCGCCGGCACCGAGCTGGGCACGTCGGATGTCCGCAACACGGCACGGAGCGTCGACTCGCTCGTCCGCATCGTGTACAACGCTGTGACCGCCGTCGCGTCGGGAGCAGGCCTGCTGTTGTCCGACATCATCCACACGATCGTCGCGTCACCCGGGCCGCAGTTCATGGGTGACGCCTACGCGGCGCAATTCCGCGGCTGGCAACGTCCCAAGCTCGCCGAGTCGCTGAGGGAGAGCCTCGGTACCTCGTTGACGTTGGAGAACAATGTCAACCTCGCGGCCCTGGGAGAGTTCACAGAGGGGGCAGGGGAGAACCGATTCAGCCCGTTCGTGTACCTGTACATCGACACGGGCGTCGGTCTTGGTCTCATCGTCGACGGTCAGCTCTACCGTGGCGCGACCGGCGCCGAGGGCGAGGTCGGATTCCTGCCGATGCCCGGCGCTGGCAGCGATTTCCCGGGGATGCGTGGGCGGACGCTCGAGGAGAGCCTGGCCGCCGATGCGGTCGTGGAGTACGCACGGGCCGAAGGAATGACCGGCTCGCTTTCGGTGGAGGCCGTCTTCGAAGCAGCCAGAAAGGGCTCGAAGGAGGCACTCAGCGCGGTCGACCGTGAAGCAAACGCCATCGCGTACCTGCTCGCCGGTGTCTGCGCGTTCCTCGATCCCGAGGTCATCGTCATGGGCGGCGGAGTCGGGCGCAACCTGGACCTGCTCAGCCCACGGATCCTCGAGCGCCTCGCAGCGATGACGCCATTCAAGGCGCGGTTGGTCCCCGGTCACATCGGTCAGGCTGCGACGATACGTGGCGCGCTTGTGCGGGGAGTCGGCCTCGCACGCGAGGATGTTTTCACCTCGCGGATCAGCGCCCGGTCCGAGTAGCAGCACGAGCGGGAGTCGCCACACGGTCGGATTTCGCTCGTGTGTCGAGTATGTAAACGTTCGCTGGGCATATTGACGACCCAAGAAAGTTAATCAATACTCCTAACTAACCCATTTCGGGGGACGCGGCACGTCGACCGGACTCGACGTTCCCGTCCTCCCGACGTGGCCTCAATCGGTCCCTCGAGTCTCCATGCCGTGCAAGCGGCTGGCCGTCTGTGCGCCCACGCATCTCGCCATCGTGTGATGGCTGGCGCGCGTACGACCGCGTCTGATGAGCGGGACTGGGTTCATAAGCCGAGGAGAAAACATGAAGAAGAAGCATCGCCTAGCTGCAGTCATCGGATTAAGCCTCTCAGCGAGTCTCGCCTTGAGCAGTTGTGCGGGTGCAAGCGGAACAGCGTCCAGTTCTTCGAGCACCCAGGGCAAGACCCTCACGATCTGGTACATGCAGGATTCGCTCACCCCCGCTTCGATTGCGGCGATCAACAAGATATTCGAAACCCAGACCGGCGCGAAGGTGACGGTTGAAACACAGCAGTGGAACAACATCAACACCAAACTGACGACGGCCCTCGCGACCAATAACCCGCCGGATATCGTCGAGATCGGCAACACCGACGTCCCGCTCTTCGCAGCGACCGGTGCCCTCGCCGACATTACCTCGTCCAAGAAGTCGCTCTCGGGCGGCCAGACCTGGCTCACCGGACTCGAAGGGCCGGCAACGGTCAATGGCAAGCTCTACGCGGCACCGCTATACGGCGGGACACGGGAGATGATCTACAACAAGACGATCTGGGCCGCCGCGGGTATTACGACACCGCCGACCACCTACGCCGAGATGACCGCCGATCTCGACAAGATCAAGGCGGCAAACCCGGCCAGCGACTTCTCCGCCGCCTACATCTCCGGAACGAACTGGTACAGCGGGATTTCATTCCTTTACGACGCCGGTGGTGCCATCGCCAAGCAGTCCGGCGGTACCTGGAAGGCTCAGTTCGCGACGCCGGGATCACAAAAGGGCCTTCAACAGTTCACGTCGTTCCAGAACGCATACTCGGCGAACGGCTCGCAAACAGCGCCGCTCGCCACGCCGAATCCGATCGATGTCTTCGCGACGGGTAAGGCAGCGACGGTAATGCTCCCCGGCGGCAACATCGCCAGCATTGAGGCTGCAAACCCAGCCCTCAAGGGCCAGATCGGCAGCTTTGTTATTCCGAGCCTGAATCACCCGGGGAGGAACATGCCGAGTTTCCTCGGCGGTTCCGACCTCGGTATCGCCGCGAAGAGCACCAACCAGGCCCTCGCGCTGAAGTACCTCAAGCTGCTCACGTCGGACACGATCCAGATCGACCAGATCACCAAGGTCAATGGGGCGATCCCGATCTCAACCCAGCTGGTGAACAAAGTGCTCCCGGGCATTCCGGCGAACCTCAAGGCGTTCTATGACGGCGCCAAGAACACCATCTCCACGCCTGCGACCGCCGGCTGGGCAACGATCGAGAGCGATCAGACAATCCTTGGGGTGTTCTCGCAGGTCGCTGCCGGTACCAAGAGTGCCAAGGACGCGGCGTCGTCGATGGATGCCCACCTCAACACGGCACTGAACGCAAGCAACTGACAACCGCGAAGGCAAGTCATGATGTCAGTCAACGCATCCAAAACGAAAGTCGCCTTCTCCCTGGGTGCCGGTGTGGTCGCTGCTCTCTCGCAGCGCCCGCACCGGCGGGCCGGGAGACGTCGGACCTGGATCGCACCGCTGGTGCTCCTCGCCCCTACGGCGATCGTGCTGATCCTGGTGGTCGGCTATCCGCTGCTCCAACTCGTCATCAACTCGTTCCAGGATTTCGGTCTCCGGGCGCTGTTCACCGGGCAGACCGCCTGGATCGGCTTCGCGAACTACACGGGAATCTTCGCCGATCCGCTGTTCTGGCCGGTGCTGCTCCGGACCTTCGGCTTCACCGCCTCGCTCGTCATCGGGTCCGTTGTCATCGGAATGTTCTTCTCCGAGCTCCTGATTCGGTTGGGCACCATGATGCGCACCATTTTCAGCTTCGTCATGATCATCGCCTGGGCGCTGCCGACCGTGGCATCGACCCTCGTCTGGCAGTGGCAATTCCAGCCCCTGTACGGAGTCCTCAACTGGGTGATCACCCAGATCGGCTGGTTCGGCAACTTCACGTCGCACAGCTGGACGAGCACTCCGGGAGAGGCGTTCCTCATCGTCTGGTTGTTGATCGTTTGGCAGGCGGTGCCGTTCGTCGCGTTCTCACTGTATGCGGGCCAGTCCCAGATCCCAGAGGAATGCTATGAGGCAGCGATGCTCGACGGCGCAGGGCTGTGGCAGATCTACCGATCCGTCACCCTTCCGTTCCTCACCCCGGTGCTCTACCTCGTTACGATCCTCTCGATAATCTGGGACTTCAACGTCTTCAACCAGCTGTGGATCCTCACCCAGGGCGGTCCGAGCGGCGGAACCACGACGCTCGGCATCTGGTCATTTCAAAAGGCCTTTGCGTCCAACTCGTTCGGCCAGGGCTCAGCCATCGCGATCGTGACGACCATCATCCTGATGGTGGTCACCAGCTTCTACATTCGACGTCTCATTCGTTCAGGGGAGGGATTATGAGCGCACTCAGCTTCGGCACTCGAACCAGGCGGCGCCACAGCTGGCGCAGCCACAGGGCGGCGCACGTCGTCGCGATCGTCGCGTGCGCGATCTGGGCCTTCCCCATCTATTGGATGCTCAACACTTCGTTCAAGACGACGGACCACATCACGACCACGGTGCCGCAATTCTTTCCGGCCCCGTTCAGCCTCGGAAACTACATCGATGCGTTCACCAAGGCGGGCTTCTTCAGCTCACTGCTCAACAGCATCGTCGTTGCCCTCTCGGTCGTCCTGGTGTCCGTGGCATTTGGCTTCCTTGCCGCGGCCGCCTTGTCCCGATTCCACTTCACGGGACGGCGCGCGATCCTGATCGCGATCCTCGCGGTGCAGATGATCCCAGGGACGGCACTGCTGATCCCGCTCTTCCTGGCCTTCAAGAGCCTCGGGCTGCTGAATAGCTACGTCGGACTCGGCGCGGCCTACGTCGCAACAGTCCTCCCATTCAGCATCTGGATGCTCCGCGGCTTCTTTCAGGGGATCCCTCCTGAGATCGAGGAGGCAGCCAGGGTCGACGGCGCCACCACATTCCGCGTCCTGCGGAGCATCTACTTTCCCCTTGTGCTTCCTGGGCTCATCTCGACGAGCGTGTTCGCGTTCATCGCGGCGTGGAATGACTACATCACCGCTTACGTGCTCTTGAAGGACCAGGCGAAGTACACGCTTCCCGTCTACCTCGTCTCGTTCAGTTCGAATCTTGGCGGTACAGACTTCGGCGGCCAGATCGCCGCGTCCGTCTTGTTCGCCGTGCCGGTCGTGGTCTTCTTCATGATCGTGCAGCGCAACCTGGTTGCCGGCATGTCCGCTGGTTCGGTGAAAGGATGACGCGCACCGAAACACCGCCGCGCACGATCGAGACGACGCGATGGCGCACCTCGGTCTACATCATCTTCTCCGTCACCGGGTTCGGCTTGGCCAGTTGGGTCTCGCGTGTCCCGAGCGTCCGGGATGCGTTACACGCGTCGAGCCTGCAGATGGGATTTCTCGCATTGGGGATCGCGGTCGGATCGGTGCTCGGCTTCCTCGTCGCCGGGCGCCTCGGCCCGAGACTCGCACCCAAGCGGCTCATCACGAGTTCACTGATCCTCTCTGTCGCAGGAATCCTCGCGGTCGGCATCGGGAGTTCGGGGCTCGGAAGCTACCCGGTCGTGCTCCTGGGGCTGACCATGCTCGGATTGGGCAATGGCACCTGCAACGTCACGATGAACGTCGAGGGTGCGGCCGTCGAACACGCGCACGGACGGCCGATCATGTCGTGGTTCCACGCGGCGTTCAGCATCGGCGCGGCGATCGGCGCGGGCCTCGGTGCGGCAGCGGCGGCGCTCGGCGTCGAGGTCGGCGTTCACCTTGCGGTCGCCGGCTGTCTCATCCTGGTCCTTACCCTCGTCGCGTCGCGTCAGTTGCGCGACTTCGTGCCCGAGCCGGGCCGCAAGGCCGCGGCCGACGGCGCTCCGCTGCGTGGCCTGGCCCGGATCCGCCAATCGGCCTGGTTCGAACGCCGCACCATCCTCATTGGTCTGACCGTTCTCGGCGTTTCGTTCGCGAACGGTTCGGCCAATGACTGGATGGCACTGGCGATGGTCGACGGTCACGGTGTCAGCGATGCCGCGGCGGCGATGACGGTGGACGTCTATGTCATCGCGCTCGTCACGGCCAGGCTATTCGGGGTGTCCCTGCTGGCCAGGTTCGGGCGCGTGCGGACGGTGCAGGCCTCCGCGCTGCTCGCGGCCATCGGCATCACGTTGTTCATCGTCGTTCCGAGCCCTACGACCGCGGTTATCGGCGCGATCTGCTGGGGCCTGGGCGCGGCGCTCGGCTTCCCGGTCGGGATGTCTGCCGCATCCGACGATCCAATCGGTGCGTCCGCCCGGATCAGCGTGGTGGCGACGGTGGGATACGCCGGACTGCTTGTCGGTCCGCCTGCTGTCGGATTCCTCGCCGAGCACGTCGGGCAGCTCAATGCACTCTTCCTCATCCTGGTCTTCGTGATTATCGCCGGCCTCGCCGCTCCTGTCCTTCGGAGGCCCAATGAGTGACCCGCTATTCTTCGAGTCCGCCGTTGGCCTTGCCCGGAGATTGCGGGATCGTGAGGTCTCCGCCCTCGAGGTCGCCGAGGCTTTTCTTCGCCGCATCGACGAAGAGAATCCGCGGATCAACGCGTTCACGACGGTCACCCACGACCTCGCGCTCGAGGCCGCGCGGAAATGCGACGATGCCGCGGCGGCGGGGCGGTCGCTCGGCGCTCTGCACGGGGTGCCGGTAGCAATCAAGGATCTCGGCGAGGCCCGGGCGGGGGTGCGAAGCACATACGGCTCGTCGCCCATGCGGCAGTACGTCCCTACGGGGACGAGTCTCTTCATCCAGAGGCTGGAAGACGCCGGGGCGGTCATCGTTGGCAAGACGAATGCGCCGGAATTCGGTCACAAAGGCGTCACAGACAATTTCGTATCCGGTCCGACACGCAATCCCTTCGATACGACGCGCAACTCGGGCGGGTCATCCGGAGGCGCCGCTGCCGCGGTTGCCGCGGGCATGGTTCCGTTCGCACAGGGGACGGATGGCGGCGGGTCGGTGCGGATCCCCGCATCGTGGTGCGGCGTCTACGGGTTGAAGCCGTCATTCGGGCGGATCGCGGATGTCACACGGCCGAACGCATTCCTCACCGGAAGCCCGTACTCCTCGGTGGGCACGCTCGCGCGCTCCGTGGGCGACGCAGCACTTCTGCTGTCTGCGATGGCCGGACCGCATCCACGTGACCCGTTGAGCCTTCCGGAATTGGCGACGCCGCTCACCGAGATCCGCCCGCACGGATTGCGTGGGAAGCGAGTGGGCTTCAGCGCCGACCTCGGCGGCTTCCCCGTGGATCCGAGGGTGGCCGCGGTCGTGGAAGATTCGCTCGGCGTTCTCGAGAGGGCCGGAGCGGTCATCGAGACCGTGGATGTGCGGCTGCCTGCCGACCAATACGACCTTTCCCTGTTGTGGAAACGCTTGATGGGAGTGCTGTACGCGGACAGCCTGACCGGGCTGGTCGAGGAGGGGTACGACCTGATGGGTAAGCACATTGGCGAACTCACGCCTGCGTTCCGCGACATGGTGATCTCTGCACAACGCCAATCGGCGCTTCAGACACGTGAAGACGAGCGTTTGCGCAGTGCGGTCCTGGACTCGATCGAGGATGCGTTCGACGGCTTCGACTTCCTGGTCACTCCGACGCTGGCGGTCACCGCGGTCGAGAATCGCACCGATGGACTAACCACTGGCCCGGCCAAGGTCGGTGGCGTCCAGGTGGACCCGTCGATCGGCTGGTGCCTGACCTATCCCTTCAACTTCACGGGTCATCCGGCGGCGTCGTTGCCGGCAGGGTTCCTCGATGGGCTGCCTGTCGGCCTGCAGTTGATCGGTCGCCGACACGACGATGCCGGCCTGCTGGCGGCCAGTGCTGCCTTTGAGCGGCGATCCCCGTGGATGCACAGCTATCCGGCTTAACGCGGATACGAGCAATTCCCTGACTCTTCAAAGGCGCTTCTAGCGTTTGCATTTCCCTTTGTCAACCCCCTTGCCGGGGGATCTCGCTCCATGGGTAGCCTTGGATTGTTTCCTCAGTGAGCGCACAGCGGCACCGTTTGACCGACTATCCAGGGAGTCAGCATGACCATGATCGCCAGCGAAGAAGACAAAGAGACCGGCGGCACCGAGCACAGCGCCGGATCACCGAACGCGTTGAGGTCCGCCTTCGACGATGTGACACTCGATCCGGTTCGGGACTACCTCAGGTCCATCGGCCGGACCCCGCTGTTGACCGCGGCCGAAGAGGTCGACCTCGCTCAGAGGATTGAAGTCGGCGTGCTCGCCGACGAACGCCTCACGACGTGCACCGACCTGGATGCGGGGACTCGGCGAGAACTGACCTGGCTCGTCCACGATGGCAAGCGGGCGTACAACACCTTCATCCAGTCCAACCTGCGACTCGTCGTGAGCATTGCCAAGCGATACACAGGGCGCGGTCTCCCGCTCATGGATGTGATCCAGGAGGGAAACCTCGGTCTCGTCCGCGCTGTGGAGAAGTTCGACTACACAACAGGCAACAAATTCTCCACCTACGCGACCTGGTGGATCCGCCAGTCCATCCTCCGTGGGCTCGCCGACACCGCCCGGCTCATCCGCATCCCTGTCCACACGGTCGAGAAGATCGACAAGCTCGATCGAATCCGACGGGATCTCAACGGCGAACTCGGACGCGTCCCCACGCTCAGCGAGATCGCCTCCGTATCGAACGTCAGCGCGGATGAGATCCGGAGGCTTGAACTCAGCCAGGCCGAAACGGTTTCGCTCGCTGTCCCTGTCGGCGAGAACGAAAACGCAGAACTCGGCGACATCATCGAAGACGACGATTTTCCAGGCCCCCTGGAGGCAGCGGAAATGACGTTCAGGCACGACGACCTCGAGCGGCGGCTCGACATCCTTCCGGCCAGGGATGCTCGCCTCATCCGGCTGCGCTATGGGCTTGACGGACGCAAACCATTGACTCTCGACGAGGTCGGCGAACTCTACGGGATCACGCGCGAGCGCGTCCGGCAGCTTGAGACACGAAGCCTCAAGCGCCTGCGCTGCCCGGCGCTACACGAGTATCTCGCGTAGCTAACCCAGCTCGGGATTCTCGTACTCCGTGACGGCCTGATCGAAGGGAATGTCTCCCGGCCGTGACGAGTCAGACGAATCGGGCGAGTCGTGGGTCTCGCGATCCGCATCCTCAAAGGACGTCTCCTCGTACGGCGTTTCCTCGTGCGAGACATTCTTGTTCGAATCGTTCTCCACGTTTCGTTGTTCGGTCGAAGACCGGGGGTTTCGATCGTGATCCATTGCGTGTGACATGCAGTTTTCAGCCTCCCTCTCGGCTGCGGTGCGCACGTGCGCCCTGAGCAGACGCCTATTGTCAAACTAGGCGCGTGGGCCGGGCGGCTCAACCTCCTTGACTTCCCCCAAAGATGGGTCTACCTTCGTGGCGAACTTTCTGACGCGGCATCCGGGTTGCCGAGCGCAGCGACTTCCTCAGTCAGCTGCAAGCCGTGGGCGCTGTTCGATGAGAGCGTGAGAAGCTCGAGCCATTCCTTGTTGATCTTCGGCTGGCGCCCGCCGTTGTAGCGGAAAACGAGGGGGATGGCCGGGTCGATCCAGATCGCGCTCCTGCCGTCGCCCGCGCTCTGCTCGTCACGCCAGGAGAAGAAGAAACCCTCTTTGCGACGAAGTTTGAGGCCGATCACAATCTGGAGATGCGCAAGAACGCGATCGTCGAAAACGATCTCGGTCGTCGTGCCGTAGATGAGTTTGCCCATGCGACCACTCCAATGTCAGGCAGCGAACGAGCATCCCTGCTTAGTAGCACGCTACCCCACGGCCTCAGCTGACGACCAACGCGAACGCCTGACGACCAGCGCCAACGCCGCCGCACCCAAAGAAAGGACTCCCTCCGCGGAACGGGGGGAGTCCTTCGTCCTCTTTGGTTCAGTGTTTGAAGGCGTCCTTGACGTCCTCCACGGCATGCTTCACGTCACCCTTTGCCTGGTCGGTCCTGCCCTCTGCGACCTTGGAGTCGTCGTGCGTGACCTTCCCCATGGTCTCCTTTGCCTTACCCTTGACCTTGTCGGCGGTGGCGTCCATCTTCTCTTTCGCGGCCACGATCCGTCCTTCCGTTACGCAGCTGAGGTTGCTCAACTGGGTTCTCATCTCTGAGGTCCCGGACGGTACGCCGCGATTGTCGTGCTGTCTAGATACCGGCCGGAATCGGAGCGTCGGGTTTTTCCTTCTGGGTTGCGGAAAAGTTTGTCAAGCCCCTATGATCCGCCCGCGATTCGGTTTAGCGTATTTGTAGTACGAAACAGCGAGGTTTACCTGTTGCACCGCGGGGTGTCAGTTCGCGGGCAACGAAACTGAAGGCCGGGGGAGTACGCATGGAACGTGGAGAGTCTTTCATCGTCCGCCACAGCGGTCGTGATTTCATCACGACCGAGGAGATGGCGCGAATATTCCTGAATCAGGCCGAGCGTGCGCTTGCAAGCGGTGAACCCACGTTGGTCGTGCTTCGACACAGCAAAGGTGTGGAACTCTTGCTGGTGAGCGATGAGGGCTGCTTCTCGGTTCGTGATCGAATATCGAGCAGCATGGCCTCGTGATCGGTCGTCCTCGCCTCGTGTCAGCGGAAGTCACGTGATGTGGTTCGAGCGGCAACGGTCAGCGTCTCCAGCCGATCGGCGATCAGGTTAGTCACCCCTTCCGGCGATCGTTCCAGGATGCCTCGAATGATCATTGCCGGTGCTTCGCGCGCGACGCGGCGATAGCGATTCCAGACGCCGACCGGGCAGATGACATTGATGAGGCCGGTTTCGTCTTCCAGGTTGAGAAAAGTCACGCCCGCCGCCGTCACCGGCCGTTGCCGGTGCGTAACCACGCCCCCCACCTCGATGCGACGGCCAGGCTCGGCCACGGACAGTTGCTCAGCGCTGAACACTCTCCGCTGGTCGAGTTGCTCTCGCAGATGCCGGATCGGGTGATCGTCAGAGGAGATCCCCGTCGCCCAGAGGTCCGAGATCAGTTGCTCCCTCGCCGTGAGGATCGGCAGCAGGGGCGGCTGCACCGAAATGACGGTTCCGCTGAGGTAATCGGCCTTCTCCTGCGCCGCATTTCCCGCCTCCCAAATAGCTTGCCTGCGAGACAGTCCCAGCGAATCGAACGCTCCCGCAGCGGCCAGGGCCTCCAACTGCGGGGCGGTGAGACCCACGCGCCTGACGATGTCGCCCAGGTCGGCGTATTCGCCCGCACGCTCGCGCTCGGCAACGATGCGCCCGGCGAGCGTCTCCCCGATCGTGGTCACCCCGGCTAATCCCAGCCGGACGGCATGCTGTGCGTCCCGTCGATGCGCCGTGGCATTGAGCGGCTTCGACGGATCGAATGACCCGACCGGCGGCTGCGAGTCATCCAGGCAGGATGTGGACCCGGTCGTCGCCCCCGCAGCACCGTCCAGGGGCTCGAGTCGCGCGTGAACCCCCGACCGCAGGATGTCGGGACGGTGCACCTCGACACCGTGCCTGCGCGCATCCGCGGTCAGCGTCCTCGGGGAGTAGAAGCCCATGGGCTGGGCTCGTAAGAGCGCCGCAAGGAACGCCCCCGGATAGTGCAGCTTCATCCACGAACTCACGTAGACGAGCAGGGCGAAACTGATCGCGTGGCTTTCGGCGAACCCGAAGTTGGCAAACGCCTCGATCTTGCCGTAGATGGCGTCAGCATCCGCCCCCGAGATGCCGTTCGCGGCCATCCCGGCGTAGAGCTTCTCCCGAAGCGTCGAGATCTTCTCCTCACCCCGCTTGGAACCCATCGCCCGACGCAGGAGATCCGCGTCTTCGGCCGTGCACCCACCAACCGCCACGGCCATCTGCATGAGCTGCTCCTGGAACAGCGGCACTCCGAGCGTGCGCTTGAGCACGGGCTCCAACGCCGGATGCAGGTAGGTGACCGTCTCCTGTCCCAGCTTGCGCCGGATGTACGGATGCACGGCCCCGCCCTGGATCGGTCCAGGGCGAATCAGGGCGATCTCGATGACGAGGTCGTAGAAACTGCGCGGCCGAAGCCGGGGGAGGGTCCCGATCTGGGCCCGGCTCTCCACCTGGAAGACGCCGATCGAATCGGCGCGGCACAGCATGTCGTAGACGCCCTGCTCCTCCTTGGGGATGGTGTCGAGGGTCCACGTCTCGCCGAGCGACTCCGCGATCACTTCCATCGAATACTGCAGGGCGCTGAGCATGCCGAGTCCGAGCAGGTCGAACTTGACCAGGCCCATCCACGCGCAGTCGTCCTTGTCCCACTGCAGTACAGTGCGCCCCTCCATGCGCGCATGTTCGATCGGGCACACCTCACCGACCGGGCGATCGGTGAGCACCATTCCACCGGAGTGGATGCCGAGGTGCCGGGGAAACCGCAGGACCTGCTGGGCCAGGTCGACCACTGCATCCGGGATATCGTTCTCGGCGCTCGTCTGCACGGTTCCCCAGGAGTCGATCTGCTTCGACCAGGCATCCTGTTGGCCTGGGCTGTATCCGAGCGCTTTCGCCATGTCACGCACGGCGTTCTTGGGCCGGTAGCTGATCACGTTGGCGACCTGCGCCGCGTTGTTGCGCCCATAGGTCCGGTACACGTACTGGATGACCTCCTCACGACGATCCGAGTCGAAATCGACGTCGATGTCCGGCTCCTCGTCGCGCATGCTGGAGAGGAACCGCTCGAACGGCAGGTTGTACGCGATCGAATCCACGGCCGTGATGTCGAGCACGAAGCAGACCGCCGAGTTGGCGGCAGAGCCGCGGCCCTGGCAGAGGATCCCCTCACCTCTCGCAAACCTCACGATGTCGTAGACGATGAGGAAGTAGCCGGGGAAGTCCTTGGCCTCGATCACGGCGAGCTCGCGCTCGATGCGTTCCCGCTTCTTCTGGTCGAGGCTCGGATACTTCCTGGCGGCGCCCGCCCACACGAGTTCACGCAACCAGCTCATGGGGGTATGGCCGTCGGGGACCTCCTGTTTGGGCAGGCCCGGCTTGACGCTGCGCAGGCGGAACGAGAGATCATCCGCCACCTCCACCGTGCGCTCGACGGCGCCAGGGTAACGCGCAAACCGCGCGGCCATCTCCCGACCGCTTCGCAGGTGCGCTCCGTCGGATGCCGGCAGCCAGCCATCCATCTCATCGAGGCTCCGGTGCGCCCGCACCGCGGCGAGCGCCGAAGCGAGCGGATGCTGCGTCGGCGTCGCATAGTGCACATTGTTGGTCGCAACGACGAGCAGCCCGAGGCGCTCCGCGATGGCCGCGAGCGCGTCGTTGTTGGTGCTGTCCAAAGGGTTGCCATGATCGAAGAGCTCGACCAGGACGCTCTCCCGGCCGAAGAGCCCGACCAGCCGGGCGACCTCCCGCTCCGCCGCGGATGCCCCCGCCTCGGCGAGCGACTGGCGCACCCGCCCCTTGCGGCATCCGGTCAGGATCGCCCAGTGGCCGTCCGCACGCTGGGCGAGTTCGTCGATGTCATAGACGGGGCGCCCCTTCTCCTCTCCGGCAAACTGGGCAGCGGTGATCGCGCCGGACAGGCGGTGGTACCCCTCGCCCTGCCTGGCCAGCACGACGAGATGGCTGCCCTCTGGATCGGGGGTTCCGTTTTGCGGCTTGCTGAGCCCGAGCGAGAGCTCTGCACCGAAAACTGTCTTGACCTCGTCATAGCCCTCTGCCGCCTCAGCCATGTGGACCACGCCGTACAGGCCATCGTGGTCGGTCAGGCCGAGTGCATGCAGGCCGAGCCTGGTTGCCTCCTCCAGCAGTTCCTCCGGGGAGCTGGCGCCATCGAGAAAGCTGAAGTTCGAGTGGGTGTGCAGTTCGGCGTATGGAACGCGCTGGGCATCCGGCTCGGCTTTCTCGATCTCGTGCGGAACATATGGTGAACGTTTCCTGGACCAGGCGGGGCTGTCACCACCGTCCGCATCGGGTGGCGGACCGCCCGGTCGCCGGGTATCAGACAGCCTGCGTTCGAACTCGGACCAGGGGATCGGCGGATTGTTCCATCCCATGGCTAGGCTCCTTCGTGGTTTTCGTCAGTCATAGCGTGCCTCCGCCCACCAGCGGTGCTCGTCGAGCATGAGCAGCCAGGCGGTACCGCTCGCATCGACCACCTGGAATCGGTTGAGGCTGCGGCTCTGCGCGGCATCCCACCACCGCTCCCTGATCGGCCATGGTCCAGCCCAGGCCGCAACGGGTTGCAGGTCGGACCGCGAGGCGGTCGGCGAGAAGAGCTCGATCGGTCCCGTGATCTCGCCACGTTCGTCGACATCGACCGGCTCATCTGTTGCCGAAAGCACGGCAACCGACCTCGGGACCTCGAACACCGTCGACGGTGCCGGCGCGGGAAGGCTGCCCGGCCACGGCCGAGCTCCCGCCTTCGCGGCGATCGCCCGATCTCCCCATGGCACGAGAACCTGTCGCTCGGCGAGCACGCGACCGCCACCGATCGTCGCCGTGAGCACGGCATCGTGCCCGAGCATGCTCTGTACCCTGGACAGCCCGTGATGGATGCGCTCGTCCGCGCCGCCACCCCACAGGCCGACCTCGTGATGGCCGATGTCGTCGACGCTCTCCGGTTCCACCCGCACGCGTGTGATCGCCGATGTCAGCCCGCTTTCGATGGATCCGCTGCCCTGCAGTTGCCAGCGCACGCGGTCAACGACATCCGCAGCAGTGAAGAGACGCGGATGCTGCCAGCTACGCTCACTCGTCTGCCCTGACTCGGTCTCTACTTCGATCCTGATTGCGGTGCACACGAGGCCGGCCCGCGTCAGCCCGGCGATGAAGGCGTCGGCGGCGGCACGAAACGCAAACGTCACCTGGTCGATGCGGTCGAGCGGCGGCTCGAACGAGGCCGAGCTGTCGAGCTGCTTCGGCGGGATACGCGGGACCACCATGGCACCATCCCTGCCACCCGCCAGGACGTGAGCACGCGCGCCAGCCTCGTCGAAGCGCTCCCGGACATCGGTGGCGCCCAGCGCGGCGAAGTCGCCCAGGGTGTTGATGCCCAGCCGCCGCAGCAGCGTGGCAAGCGCGGACTGGCCAAGCAACCCGATCGGCAGCGGGGCGAGGAACTGTGGAGAATCGCCTGCGAGCACGATCCGGACAGTGCCGCTGCCGCCTCGAGTGCTGCGGGCCGCCTGCTCCGCCGCGAAGGGGCCATCCGCGATCCCCACTCTGGCGCCGGAGATGCCGAGGTCACCCAGGCAGCGAAGCAGCGCGACCGCAGCCTGCTCCTCGCCGCCGTAGTAGCGGCTCGGCCCGCGCGCACGGATGGCGCAGGTGCCCGGCCGCACGAGCTGTACGCCGGGCATGATCTCCTCGATCGCGGCGAGCACCGGTTCGAAAGCGCGCGCATCCAGCACGGGGTCGTATGGGAAGACCTCGAGTCCCGTGCACCGGAACTGCGCCTCCCGCAGCCGCAGGCCGCGTTGCACACCCTCGCTGCGTGCCGCAGCGGAGCACGCGAAGACGAGATTGCGATCGACAAGGGCGACGGGAGCGTCCGCGGCGATCCCGTGTTCCTGCATGGTGGCGGTGACCGGCCAGTCAGGACACCACAGCACGATCGCCCTGGTCACCCTGGACATCGCTAGCCCACCGCCTCACGCACGATGCCGCGCTCCTGGATCGCGCGCGGTCGTTGGTCCGATACCTCTCTGAACCGTTCTTCGGGATCTGGAAGCCACAGCCTCGCGCTTTGCGGGTAATCCATGGTGTTGCGCCCGGTCACCGTCACGGTCACCTGCCGGGCAGAGAGATAGCCGCGCCCAGCCCCGAGGCCATCCCACCTACTGTTCGAAATACTCAGCCTCGCTTCGCTCAGCGGCCATCCGCCGAGCACGATGAGGGTCGCGCCACGCTGCCGGAGCCTGGCGTTCAACCGGGCGACGTTCGCGTCGCTCGTGCGTGCCGGGGGCCTCGTCACCACGACGGTCAGCACGTCGACGACCGCGGCCGTGACCGTGAGCCACTGGTCGCCTGGATGGGGGATCAGCACCAGGCGATCCAGGTCGATGCCGAAACGAGCGGCCGCCTCCGCCCCGAAGTCCGGCATCCCGACCACGCCGCACCAGGCGCCGGCCGAGGATGGTCCGGCCAGGAGCGCCATGAGGAGAGTGGTCGACCCATCGACGGAGTATGTCGCGCCAGCGCGCAGCGCACCGCCCGGCAAAAGCTCTGCAATCGCCGGATGCGTGTGCAGGCTTCGCGTCTCCAGTTTGGTCGCCTGCATCTGCCGGATCCGCCCCTGCAGGTCCCGCACCTGCTCCAGTGTGGGAGCGGTGGATGAGAGTGTTGCGGCGGACTGGGGCACTCTCTAATATTCGAACATACATTCGAATAAGTCAACCGGTAGCGACCCCCAAAAGAGCCGTACACAGCACCCGGACACAAAGAAGGAGCCGGACCTTACGGCCCGGCTCCTTGCAATACTAGAAAGATCTAGAGAGCGCGGATGTTCTCCGCCTGCGGACCCTTGGGGCCCTGGGTAACCTCGAACTCAACCTTCTGGTTTTCGTCGAGGGACTTGTAGCCATTGGTCGCGATGGCCGAGTAGTGCGCGAATACATCTGCACTTCCGTCATCGGGAGCAATGAAGCCGAAGCCCTTTTCTGCGTTGAACCATTTCACTGTGCCTGTTGCCATTACAAACTCCTCCAGGAGCGATATTTGACCTCGAATGCCGAAGCCTCGGTCGCGGTGTTGATCGCCTGCTCCTGAAAGGATCGCAACGCCCCAAAACTGAGGGACGCAACCGTTCCATACATGCAAAACACAACGACTTCTCGGCAAGTCTAGCCAAAGGCGACGATTTGAGCACTATATCCGGCGAGATTTATCAATCGACCGTTACAAAATCGATGAGCTGCTCGACCCGACCGAGCAGCTCTGGCTCGAGATCGGCGTAGGAGCGAACGCTCCCAAGGATGCGCTTCCACGCACGCGCGATGTCGGCCTGGCTGGCATGTGGCCACCCGAGTGCATCGCAGATTCCGTGCTTCCACTCCACCGATCGAGGGATGGTCGGCCACTCGGCGAGACCCAGGCGGGCGGGCTTCACCGACTGCCAGACGTCGACATACGGATGCCCGACGACCAGCACGCTCCCACCGTACGGCCCGCGGGCGACCTGTTCGGCGATCCGGCTCTCCTTCGATCCGGCGACGAGGTGGTCGACCAGGACACCGACCTTGCGGCCGGGCCCGGGGGAGAAGTCGGCGATGATCGCATCGAGGTGGTCGACGCCCTCGAGGTATTCGACGACGACTCCCTCGATGCGCAGGTCGTCTCCCCACACCCGCTCGACAAGTTCGGCGTCATGGCGACCCTCGACGAAGATGCGGCTCGCGCGGGCGATGCGTGCTTTCGCATCCGCCACCGCAAGCGACCCGGACGCCGTTCGCGCCGGCGTGTCGGCGCGCGTGGACGCCGGCACGGTGAGGATCACGGGTTCGCCATCGATCAGGAAGCCCGCACCGAGGGGAAAGACCCGCGTCTTGCCGTGGCGATCCTCAAGTTCGACCGTCTGGCGTTCGATCCGGATGACCGCTCCACAGAACCCGGTGGCAACTTCTTCGACGACGAGGTCTTTCGTCGCCTCCTGGCTCGGCACGGGCTTGGCTTTCGGCGAGCGCCAGTTCGTCGCGAGCACATCGGTTCCATAGCGGTCGTAGGTCACTCGGCGAGGCTAAGCCGTCAGGCTGTGCGTCGCGCGCAGGCACGCTGTTAATCGAAGACCCGGGCTAATCGAAAACGCGAACCAGCTCCCACAGGCCGTCGATTTCCGCCACGTCACGACCGCCCTGCTCGCTTCGTTTCATCATTCGAACATACGTTCGATGAATGCAGTCTACGTCGCTTTCGGGGATTCGCCACCGTCGGCTGTTGTGATCGGAGTATCGTTGTTTTCACTGCCCCAGACCCCGGCATTGCCTATCACCACGCGTGTAGTTGGGGGTCATCATGGACCACGTATCGAACCGATTCGCGGCGAGCGTCGTGCCCGGCGTCGGTTCATCGCTTCTCGCGACACCATCGAAATCCGGCCGCTCCACGAGTGATTATGTGGGGTTGTCACGGCAGATTCAGGATGCCGGTCTCATGCGCCGCCGCTACGGCTACTACTGGACCAAGCTCTGCGGCGCCGTCGCTCTTTTCGCGAGCACTGTCGTCGTGTTTGTGTGGATCGGCAACAGCTGGTGGCAGATGTTCACGGCCGCCGCCTTCGCACTCATCCTCACCCAGACCGCCTTCCTCGGCCATGACGCCGCACACCGCCAGATCTTCAAGTCAGGCAAGTGGAACGAATGGGTCAGCATGGTCCTCGCTGACCTCATGGTCGGCATCAGCTACGGATGGTGGCAGCACAAGCACACTCGCCACCACGGAAATCCGAATAAAGAGGGCGCGGATCCGGACATCGATTTCCCGCCGCTCGCGCTTACGCCTGTGCAGGCGCGTTCCAGGCGCACCGAGCTCACCAGATGGCTCACACTGCATCAGGGCTGGCTGTTCTTTCCCATGCTCCCGCTCGAGGGTTTCGCGCTGCACATGTCGGGCATCCGCCGGCTGGCCAGCCGCGAACCCATCGCCCGGCGCTGGGTGGAGCTGTCGTTCATGACCGCGCGCCTGGGCGGCTACCTCGCGCTCGTTTTCCTCGTGCTCTCGCCGGACAAGGCCCTCGTGTTCCTCGCGATCCAGATCGGGCTCTTCGGCATGTACATGGGTGCATCCTTCGCGCCGAATCACAAGGGCATGCCGATCGTGCCCAAGGACGCCAGACTCGACTTCCTGCGGCGGCAGGTGCTGATGAGCCGCAACATCCGGGGGAGTGTCATGCTCGACGTGGCCATGGGCGGCTTGAACTACCAAATCGAACACCACCTCTTCCCTTCGATGCCCCGGCCGCACCTGCGCCGCGCGCAGCCGATCATCGAGGCATACTGCTCAGAGCACGACGTCCTCTATACGAGCACGACGCTCATGCACTCGTATGGCATCGTCGTCACCTACCTCAACCGCGTCGGCATGGGAGCTCGGGATCCGTTCGAGTGTCCTCTCGTCGCCGAACGAAGCGCACCGCGCTGAGGCGCCTATCCGAGAGTCGCGCCGAAGAGCAGGCCGAGCGCGTACGTTGCCGCCGCAGCGCCGAAACCGATCGCGAGCTGGCGCAGCGCACGCTTGAGTGGCGACGCGCCGGAGAGAAGCCCGACGATGGCGCCCGTGCCGAGGAGCACGAGCCCGACGAGCACGGACGCGACCACGACGGCGGTCGCTCCCTGGAGGCCGAAGAGGTACGGCAGCACTGGGATGAGCGCACCGGACGCGAAGAAGCAGAAGCTCGACAGCGCGGCACCGATGCCCGTGCCGATCGCTTCGTGTTGGTCGACGGCCGGCGTGGTACCGACACCGACACCCTGCATCCCCGCACCCGATCCGTTCGCAGCACCCGACACGCTCGCTTCAGCCGATTCCAGCGTGAAGTCGCGCAGCACCTCGGAAGCGTGCGCCTCGGCTTCCTCGGCCGTCATGCCACGAGCACGATAGACGAGCGTGAGCTCGTTGGCGTCCACGTCGAGGTGCGGCAGTGCGGTGTTCGTCTCCGGATTCGGAGTGGATGCCTCGAGCAGCTCGCGCTGCGAGCGCACCGACACGTACTCACCGGCTCCCATCGACAGCGCGCCGGCGAGCAGGCCGGCCAGCCCCGTCAGGAGCACTGTCTGGTTGGAGACACCGCTCGCGCTGATGCCCAGCACGAGCGAAAGGTTGCTGACGAGGCCGTCGTTCGCACCGAACACCGCAGCGCGGAAGGTGCCGGAGAGCCTGCTGCGCCCGCGGGCGGCGAGCGCACGCACGACCTCCTCGTGGATGCGCTCGTCCGCCGCCATGGTCGCGGTGGCGTCGGCGTCCTTCTCATACGGGGAGCGCGCCTCGGCGCGCTGGGCGAGAGCGAGCACGAAGACCGAACCGAAACGCCGTGCGAGGAACCCGAGAAGGCGCGTCCGTACGTCGCCGCGCCGCGGCTTCCCAACGTGGTCGCCAAGGAGCTCGAGCCAGTGCGCCTCGTGTCGGCGCTCCGCTTCGGCCAGGGCGAGCAGGATCTCCTGCTCCTCGCCGGTCCTGCGGCTCGCGAGGTCCCGGTAGACGGCGGCCTCTGCGCGCTCGTCGGCAAGACGCTGCCGCCAGCGCCGGATGTCCGCCGGGCCCGATTCCGGTCTGGGGCCGGCCTGCGAGTTGGCGGAGGAGACTGCGGGGGACATAGTGGGTCCTTCGGTCGGCCTCAGCCGAAGGAAGGATGGGAACCCGCTTCGGCCAAGGCAAGGAGACGTGCGCGCACGTCGTCGATGGGTATTGGCCGAAGGTCTCGTTCGCCCGCATGCGGGTGGTGCACCGGGCCGCAAAGCCAGTATGTCGACACACCGTCACCCGTTCGCGCCATTTCGAGCGCGTCCGGGCAAGAACTACTCCCCTTCGCGATCTACCTTAGGACACAGGCCACCCAGTCACGCGCCCCGATGAGGAACGCCCAGCGACGAAATCCGGGGGAGAGGGCGCTTGAGGCGAATCTGGATGACGTGTCAATGTTCGGTAGAATTGCTGGATGACCGAGGTTTCGGAGATCAGCAGCGAGCACTGGGATGCCTGGCGCTCCGTGCTCGCGATGCGCCGACAGCTCGACCAGGTGCTCGAGCGCCGACTGCAGCAGACGGCCGACATCTCGCGGTCGGAATTCGAGATCCTCCTTACCGTTTTCGAGGAGCCAGGAGGTCAGCTGAGGGGCCACCAACTCGGCGAGCGACTTGGCTGGGAGCGGAGTCGTGTCTCCCACCAGATCACGCGCATGGAGCGTCGCGGGCTTGTCGAGCGCCGCGAGTGCACGTCCGACCTGCGCGGCACCTGGATCGCCCTCACCGCCGACGGCAAGCGTGCCGTACTCGGCTCGATGCGTGATCATGCCGCCACCATCCGCCGTTACTTCTTCGACGTACTGAGCGACGACGAGCTGGCCACCCTGGCGACGGCATCCAATCGCGTACTCGAGGCCATCGGCGCCCCCGCACGCGAGGAAGCATCCGTCTGCGAAGAAGAGGACGCCGAACCAGAGTCGGCATCGGCCTAGTCTGCAGCCCGTTCGGGTCTCAAGAAGACCGGCCTTTCAGGGGATTGCGTGACGTCGTCTGACGATGCCGTGGCTGGCACTAAGCTCCCCATATACAGGCGGGGTGGGCTCGCCAGAGGGAGGGATCGAGAGCATGTCGCAGCAGACTGCCGGAGGATCGACCAAAGCTGGCGTACCGCCGCATGTGCGCCCGGACCTCAAGCCGAAGCGGCTTCTCGCTAACGCGGAGCGGTCCAACCTTCATCCGTCGGTGCTGGCCGAGGCCGAACACCGGGCGGCGAGCGTTCAGCTGCGAATCGCGGATACCATCACCGCGTTCGCAGGGTCGATGAACTTCGTCTACCTGCATGTGGCGATCTTCGTGATCTGGATGATCGTGTTCGAACGCAGTCCCTGGCCGACTCTGACTCTCGCCGTCTCGCTCGAGGCGATCTTCCTTTCCACCTTCGTGATGATCGGTCAAAACCGTCAAGCGGCCTTCCAGCAGGCCAAGGCCGATCGCGACTACTCCGAGCAAGAGGGACTCCTCGTTGAGAACACCGACCTCACCCGAACAATCCACGAACTGACCAAGCAGATCCGCGATCTCAGCCAGCAAATGCACGACCACATCGTGTCCGACGCGGGGAGTAAGGACTGAGGTGACCGTAGTACCAACCCGGTTGCCGAGTTCACGATACCTGGTTGGCCTCTACGTCATGCTCGCATGAGGAGTGACCGCTCTCGACGGTGCTTGTGAGCGGTCGCACGGCTCGTCAGCGGTCGCACGGCTTGTCAGCAGTCGCACGCGAGCCCTGAGTCGTACAGGAGCATCGCTGCGGCTTTATCCCACAGTTCGGATGAGCCGCGCACCGTCGATTGTTCGAAGCTGGTTCCTACTCGGGCAATGAATGCGTGCCCTTCGGGACAGACGAACCCGACGACGTTGTCGTCGACGCGCACCTCGGAGTTCGAGTCGTTGCGACGGACGATGGAAATTTGGATCGACGTGATCGTCCCACTCGGTCTGATCACACGCAATGGTTTCGTGGCGCGGGGGCTCTGGGCGGGCGAACGATAGAGCCGCTGGGGCGGCGGACGATAAAGTCGCGGCGGCGGTCGGTAAAGCAGTAGCTGATCGGACATCGTCGATCTCCTGATCACAGCACAAATGCATAAGTTAACGAGGACGTTCTTCGGGCGTCGCTGTCTGCCATGATACGCTCCGTTCGCCAGGCCGGAGGCAAATGTTTAAACGAAATGCCCCGGCCAAGGACCGGGGCATTTCAACTGTCTCAACACAGTGTGCGCGAGGGGGGACTTGAACCCCCACGCCCTATACGGGCACTAGCACCTCAAGCTAGCGCGTCTGCCATTTCCGCCACCCGCGCATGTGTTTTGGCCGCTGAAGAATCAGCCGCCGAGGTACGACCTTAGCATGAAAATTGACGGCGTTTGCGGCCTTGGTGGCCACACAATCGCCCGGGTAGCGTTGAGACCATGACCCTCGCCTCCGACACAGCCCCACTCGACGAAACGGCAGTAATTGCCCGCGATCTCATCCGGTTTGACACCACGAACTACGGTGAGGGAAAGTCGAACGGCGAGACCGATGCTGCCGAGTACGTCGAGTCACATCTGACCCGCCTCGGCCTCACCCCGCAGCTCTTCGATTCGGAGCCCGGCCGCACGAGCGTCGTGGCTCGCGTTGAAGGACGGAATCGCTCCAAGAGCGCGCTCGTCGTGCACGGGCACCTGGATGTCGTCCCGGCCGATCCGCAGAACTGGTCGGTCGATCCGTTCGGCGGTGTGATCAAGGACGGCATGCTCTGGGGCCGTGGCGCGGTCGACATGAAGAACATGGACGCCATGATCATCACCGCGCTGCGTGACATCCTCGGTTCGGGCAGGCAGCCGGAACGTGACCTCGTCGTCGCCTTCTTCGCAGACGAGGAAGACGGCGGACGGCGCGGCTCGCACCACCTCGTCGATACCGAGCCCCAGCTGTTCGAGGGGGCGACCGAGGCCATCAGCGAGGTCGGCGGTTACTCGATCGACCTCGGCGGCCAGCGTGCATACCTGATGCAGACGGGGGAGAAGTCCCTGATCTGGATCAAGCTCATCGCACACGGACCTGCCGCCCACGGCTCCCGGCTCATCCGCGACAACGCGATCACGAAACTCGCCGAGGCCGTCGTCAAGGTCGGTCACCTCGATTGGCCGGTCACGCTCACCAACACGACGACGCAGCTCTTGGGCGAGATCGCGCGCATCCTGGGCGTCGATCCGCAGCGCGTCGGGCCGGACGAGCTGGTCCTGAAGACGGGAACGGCATCCGGATTCATCCTCGCCACGCTGCGCACCACGACCAACCCCACGCTGCTGAAGGCCGGATACAAGCACAACGTGATCCCAGACACGGCCGAGGCGCTCATCGACATCCGCACGCTGGCAGGAGAAGAGGATGCCGTGCTCGCCCGGGTGCAGGAGCTGATCGGTCCCGACATCGAGATCCAGATCATGCACCGCGACATCGGGCTCGAGGTGGACTTCTCCGGGCCCCTGATCGACACGATCGTCTCGACACTCGGCAGGCACGATCCAGGAGCACCGGTGCTCCCGTACCTGCTCTCCGGGGGCACGGACAACAAGGCCCTGAGCAAGCTCGGCATCAAGGGCTACGGGTTCGCACCCCTGCGGCTGCCGGCGGATCTGGACTTCCCCGGCATGTTCCACGGCGTCGATGAGCGCGTGCCGCTCGACGCGCTAGTGTTTGGCAGGAAAGTCCTGGCCGACCTACTGCTCGAATACTGATCCCGGCCGCAGCCCGGAAGGCTCCCGTGAACCTGATCAATGCGCTCATCCTCGGTCTTGTGCAGGGCCTGACCGAGTTCCTGCCCATTTCGTCAAGCGCGCATATCCGAATCGTCGGTGAGTGGCTGGGCACCGGCGCGGATCCCGGCGCGGCGTTCACCGCGATCACGCAGCTGGGCACGGAGAGCGCCGTGCTCATCTACTTCTGGAAAGACATCGTGCGCATCGCCAGCCGCTGGTTCGGGTCGCTGCTCAGGCGCATTCCGCGCGATGATCCGGATGCTCGAATGGGCTGGCTCGTCATCCTGGGCAGCATCCCCATCGTCGTACTCGGCTTGATTTTCCAAACTGCCATCGAGACGACTCTCCGCTCGCTCTGGATCGTCGCAGGCACATTGATCGGCTTCGGCATCCTGCTCGGGATCGCGGACCTCGTGGGCAAGAAGTCCCGCCGACTCAAGGAGCTGACCTGGGGCGACGGCATCATCTTCGGCTTCGCACAGGCCCTCGCCCTCATACCGGGGGTCTCGCGCTCTGGCGGAACCATCACAGCGGGTCTCTTCATGGGCTACCAGCGCCGTGCGGCCGCTCGTTACTCGTTCCTCCTTGCCGTGCCTGCCGTGTTCGGCAGCGGCCTCTTCCAGCTCTACAAGTCGATCAAGGATCCCTGCGTCACCGCCTCAAAAGCGGTACTGTCCTCCACGGCGTGTACGCCAGAGATCTTCAGTCCTGTCGAGACGGCGGCAGCCACCATCGTCGCATTCGGAGTCGGCCTTCTCGTCATCGCATTCTTCATGGGGTATATCTCGCGCCGCAGCTTCCTCCCGTTCGTCATCTACCGCATCGCGCTGGGAGTCCTCCTTATCGTGCTGCTCTCGACGGGCGTAATGACCGCTTAGGCTGATCTGGTGAAAGCGTGGACCAGACCCGAAATCCCCACGGTGCCTGGTCGGTCAGCCGCGCCAATGATCTTCGACACCGCAACCCAGTCGCTCGTCGAAGCCAAACCGCACGACATCGCCCGCCTCTACGTGTGCGGCATCACGCCGTATGACGCGACGCACATGGGCCACGCGTCCACCTACTTGGCGTTCGACACGCTCCAGCGCGTATGGCGGGACGCCGGCTACCTCGTGCATTACGCACAGAACATCACCGACATCGACGATCCGCTTCTGGAGCGCGCTACCGCGACCGGTGTTGATTGGCGCACCCTCGCCGACGACCAGATCGAACTCTTCCGCCAGGACATGGCGAGCCTCGACGTCATCCCGCCAGACCATTACGTCGCGGTCACCGAGATGATCGGGGAGATCGCCGAGGCAGTCTGCACCCTCCTCGACCGGGGCATCGCATACCGCGTCCCGACGGAGGATGCGGACGGCGACGACATCTACTTCGACATCGCGGCGGCGCAGGATGCCACTCCGTGGGTCCTCGGCGAGGAGAGCAACCTCGATCGTGACATGATGCTCGCCCTCTCCGCAGAGCGCGGGGGAGACCCCGACCGGGCGGGCAAGCGCGATGCCCTCGATCCGCTGTTGTGGCGCGCGGCGCGCGTAGGCGAACCGTCATGGCCGGCACGTGTCGGCGAGGGGCGCCCCGGCTGGCACATCGAGTGCTCGGTGATCGCGCTCAAGCACCTGGGCAAGGACTTCACGGTCCAGGGCGGCGGATTCGACCTGGTCTTTCCGCACCACGAACTGAGTGGGGGGCACGCCTCGGCGCTCAGCGGGCACCGACTCGCCCAGGTGTACAGCCACGCCGGGCTCGTCGCGTACGAGGGCGAGAAGATGAGCAAATCGCTCGGCAACCTCGTGCTCGTATCGCGGTTGCGCGAGAGCGGCGTCGACCCGAGGGCCATCCGCCTCACGATCCTCGCTCACCACTACCGCTCGAACTGGGAGTGGACGGATGCCGTGCTTGCCGAGGCGACGGACCGACTGGCACGCTGGAGTGCCGCGGTGTCCACCTCGTCCGGCGACGCCTCACACGACGCGTCGACACAGGCCTTGTCCGCGATGGACCTCATCGCCGACATGCGGATGGCGCTCAACAACGACCTCGACACCCCAGGCGCGCTCGGCGTCCTCGACAGCGCTCTTATGCACCGCATCGACGAGCCACGGCTCGTCGTCGACGCGGTTCGGGCACTGCTCGGCGTCGCGCTCTAGACGCCCACACCAGGACTACGAGCGCCAAGGCTCGTCCGGGCGTTCGCCGCGTCCACCGGCCTGACCGTCGCGACCGTCGCCGCGCCGCCTCAGGTATCGCTCGAATTCCTGCGCGATTGCCTCACCGCTCGCCTCGGGGGAGTCGACCGTGTCCCGTGCCTGCTCGAGCTGCTGGATGTACTGCGCCATGTCGTCGTCGTCCGCGGCGAGCGCGTCGATTCCCGACTCCCACTCGGCGGCCTCCTCGACGAGGTTTCCCCGTGGGATCGTCACGTCGACGAGCTCCTCGAGCTTGTCGATGAGCGCAAGCATGGCCTTGGGGCTCGGCGCGTTATGCACGTAGTGCGGTACGGATGCCCAGATCGAGACGGTCGGTATGCCCACGGTTTCCGCTGCTTCCGAAATGGCGCTGAGGATGCCCACCGGCCCCTCATACGTGCTGCGCTCGATCTGCAGCTCGCTGCGCACGTGCGCATTCTCGCTCGTCGTAAAGATCGAGATCGGACGCGTGTGCGGCACATCGGCGAGCATGGCGCCGAGGAACACAATGGCGCTGATGTCAGCCGTGAGGGCAGCATCCAGAATCTCGGCCGTGAAGCCCTTCCAGCTCCGCGACGGCTCAGTGCCGAGGAGCAGGTAGATGTTCCCGACATTGTTGCCGCTCACCTGGAGCTGCGCGTCATCGGCGAGTCCGGCGGGCATCGCGGCCGGCTTTGCCGGTCCGTAGACGATGGCGGAAGGCCACTCGAGATGCCGGTGCCCGTCGTCGTCGGCCACGATCGTCGGACGGTTGAACTGGTAGTCGAAGTAGAGCTCGGGATCGACCTCGGTGATCGGAACGACGTCGAGCACATCCTGCAGCGTGCGCACGGCGCCGCTTGCGGCCTCGCCAGCGTCGTTCCAGCCCTCGAAAGCGACGACCAATAGTCGGCCGCTGAGGAAGCTCTTGCGCTCTGCCACTGCTCAAACCCCGTTCGCTCCAGGCGGCTTCATGCACCGCCTTCCTTCAAGGATATAGAGCCGTGCGCGTCGGGCGTCGATCAGGCGTCGGTTTGGCGGCTGGCGCCCAGCTCGGTCGTCGAACGCCCCGGCTAGACTTGTGCGCCGTGACTACTCTCACTCCCGCCACCGTTCCCGCCGCTGTTCTGTGGGACATGGACGGAACTCTCGTCGACACCGAACCGTACTGGATGGCAGCCGAGGTCGAGCTTGTCGGCTCCTTCGACGGCCACTGGACGCACGACGACGGCCTGGCGCTCGTTGGATCTGGACTCTGGAACTCGGCAAAGATCCTGCAGTCGCGCGGTGTCGCGATGGATGCCGACGAGATCGTCGACTGGCTCACCAACCGTGTGCAAACGATGATCGACGAAATGGGCGTGCCATGGCGGCCCGGTGCGCTCGAGCTGCTCGCCGAGATCCGCGAGCACGGCATCCCGACCTCGGTCGTGACGATGTCGGTGCGACGGATGGCGGAGCAGATCATCGCCCGCGTGCCATTTGACGGATTCGACGTCATCGTGGCCGGCGACGATGTCGAGAATGCGAAGCCGCATCCGGAGGCCTATCTCAAGGCCGCGGAGCTCCTCGGCGTCGACCCACGTGAGGCGATCGCGATCGAGGACTCCCTGACGGGTCTCGCCGCCGCCGTCGCGGCAGGGACGATCGCCATCGGCGTGCCGCACATGATTCCGCTTCCGACGAGCGAAGAGCACACGGTGTGGGACTCGCTCGGCGGGCGCAGGCTTGCCGACCTCGCGGAGCTCGTGGCTTCCAGGACAGCCACCAAATGAGCGAGGCACCGCACCCAGAAGCACCGGCACATTCCGAAGCGCCACAAAGCAGTGGGCCGTTCCGGGCGGGAGACCGCGTGCAATTGACCGGGCCCAAGGGCAAGCTCAACACCATCACGCTCGAGCCTGGCAAGGTCTTCCACACGCATCGCGGCATCCTTGAGCATGATGCGATCATCGGTATCCCGGATGGCTCTGTCGTCACGAACAACGTGGGAGTCGAGCACCTCGCGCTTCGGCCGCTGCTCACTGATTTCGTCATGTCGATGCCGCGTGGTGCGGCCATCATCTATCCGAAGGATGCCGCGCAGATTCTCGCGCTGGCCGACATCTTCCCCGGCGCCAGGGTCGTCGAGGCGGGCGTCGGTTCGGGGGCCCTCTCCCTGTGGCTGCTACGCGCCATCGGCGCGGCTGGGACGCTCTATTCCTTCGAACGCCGCGACGAATTCGCGGAGGTCGCTCGCGGCAACGTCGCGACCTTCCTCGGTCGCGATCCGGACAACTGGACGGTGACCGTCGGTGACCTCCAGGAAACCCTGCCGACGACTGCTGACGACCAGAGCGTCGACCGTGTCGTTCTCGACATGCTCGCCCCGTGGGAATGCCTCGATGTCGTCACGGCCGCGCTCAAACCGGGAGGCGTGCTGCTCTGCTACGTCGCGACGGTCACGCAGC
>JAVECW010000060.1 GCA_030841285.1 Microbacteriaceae bacterium | reverse complement strand
GCTCGGCGGCGCCGGCTCGGCCTTGCCGTCGACCGCTCGCGCGATCACGCGGCGGATGTTCGTGTCGACGACCGGATGTCGGTGGCCGTATGCGAAAACCGCGACCGCCCGCGCCGTGTAGTCGCCCACTCCGGGCAGCGCCAGGAGGGCGTCGATATCGTGCGGCACCACGCCGCCGTGGTTCTCTGTGATGGCGACCGCACAGGCATGCAGCCAGAGTGCCCTCCGCGGATAGCCGAGCGACGCCCAGGCGCGCACGGCTTCGCCGGGCGGCACGGACGCGAGAGCTGCGGGCGTCGGCCAGCGGGTGAGCCACTCCTCGAGCCTCGGAATCACCCGGTTCACGGGAGTCTGCTGCAACATGAACTCGCTTACGAGCGTTCCCCAGGCCGTGAACCCGTCGCGACGCCAGGGCAGGTCACGCTTGTTCTCTCGAAACCAGCGGATGACGGCGGGCGCGATCCCGTTCGCGGCGGCCGCCTGCAACGGCGGCACCGCGGCCGGGGTGGATGGATCGGGCACCAAACCAGCGTAACGATTCCCGTGCCCGCGCGATCGGCCACCGTGCGTGACGCGGAGTCAGCACCGGCCTAGGCTCTGACTATGCAACTCTCGTCGACGCCGCGCATCGAATTCCTGCGGGGTCTGGTCGCGGAGATCGCGCACAACTACGGCCGAGGACGCACTCTGGTTGCGGTCGACGGAGGTGCGGGCACCGCGAGCTTCGCCGACGACCTGGCGACCGTGTTCCGAGAGGCCAGACACACCGCCTTCCGTGCATCGATCGGCGACTTCCACAGTTCCCGCGCCGTGCGCGAAGCTTCGGGCGACGAGTCACCCGAGAGCTATTACCGCGAGGCGTTCGACTATCGCACGCTCCGTCGGGTGCTCATCGATCCGTTCCGCATGGCGGGGAGCACAGGCTTCCAGACCTCGGCCTTCGACGAACGACGGGATGCGCCAACCCAGTCCCGTTGGCTGACCGCACCGGCGGACGCCGTGCTCATCATCGACGGGGTCTTCCTCAACCGGCCGGAGCTGCGCGACCTCTGGAACTTCTCGATCCTGCTCGAGGATCCGGGCGTGCCTGCCGACGGTCTTGAGCGATACTTTGCGGAGACGGACGCCCGCGCCCAAGCGAGCGCGATCGTCGACATCGGCGATCCGGATGCGCCGCGCCGCATCTTCACGGACAGCTGTTAACGAGCGCGGCCAGCTGTTGAACGAGGGCAGCCAACCGTTGAAGGAGCGCGGGTCGGCGTTGACGGACGTGATCCGAGCAGTGCCAGCTACGCGACCGAGCGCATCCGGTCAGCAACGGCATCCGGCGCGAAGAACTCGTGCGTGCGCTCGACCTCGTGCACGAGGCGCACGAGTTCGGCGTTGATCGGTGCGGAGAGGCCAAGGATGACGGCCTGCTCGACGACAGCGCCGTTGAGGTAGTCGATCTCCGTCAGCTGCCCGCGCCGCAGGCTCTGCAGCGTGGAACCGGGATTGGGCGTGGCTCCCATCCTGCGCTTCATGAGGAGGGGAACGAGCTGGCCGACCCAGGTCGGCGCCAGCGAAAGCCCGCGAAGCAGGCCGTTGCCAAGGCCCTGGACTCGGCCGAACCGAATGCCGCTCGCGAACCCGATGCGCGTCGCCTCGCGAATGCTCCTGGTGATGATGCTGCGCAGGCGCCGGTCGCCGAGCGTCTCCTGTGCACTCAGCCCAGTGATGGCTGGCATCGCGTTGACCTGGTTGACCATGAGTTTCGTCCATTGCGCGCCGACGAAGTTGCTCGTGGCGATCGCGGGCATGGCGGCTTCGAGCACACGCGTCGCGAAGAGAACGGGCACGCTCGGCTCGCCCTTGCCCGTCCCGAGGTAGATGTTGCCAGGCGCCGTCACGGTGATCTCACCCGGAGTGAGGAAACTCGCCGCGAAGACAGCGAGCGCGCCGACGCAGTCCGAGTTGGGAAGCAGGGCGGATGCTTCGGCAAGCCCGGTGAGCCCGTTCTGCACGACCACCACGGGGACGCCATCGATGAGCGCGCTGTTGGCGCTGATCGCGTCGGCGGAATCCTGTGCCTTGGTGCAGACGAAGACAAGCTCCGGCACACGTTGCAGCGTCGTGGATGCCTCGACGAGCGCGGTGTGCTCACCCCACACGCCGGCCAGATGCAGTCCCCGTTCCCGGATGACCGCGAGCTGCTGCCCGCGCGCCGTCACCTCCACGTCGTTGCCGGCGCGGTCGAGCAGGGCGGCGATAGTGCCCCCAACTGCCCCAGTTCCGATCACGCCGATACGCATCCCTTCAGACTAAGAGGTCGGGGGAGCAGCCCGGCCGTATCGGCGAGTTTCGCTCCAGCGCGTCGCGCCGCGCGCCATGGGACCGTTCGAATCCGTTGATACCCTGTGGATTGTGAGTCAGAACATCGTTTGGCCCCTGGTCGCGTGGCGGGCCGTGTGACCGCGGCCGCGACGGCGAGCGGCATCCTGCTCGTGGACAAGCCGCAGGGCTGGACGAGCCACGATGTCGTCGCTAAGACCCGCAGACTCGCGAACACCCGCAAGGTCGGACACGCCGGCACGCTCGACCCGATGGCGACGGGCCTGCTCGTTCTCGGCATCGGCAGCTCGACGAGACTGCTCACCTACGTGGTCGGCACCGACAAGGAGTACCACGCCACAATTCGCTTGGGGCTGTCCACGACAACGGATGATGCTGACGGCGAGGTTCTCAGTGAGGCACCCGTCGGCACGATCGCCGCCCTGTCAACGGACGACGTGCTCGCCGGAATCGAGAAGCTCACGGGGGAGATCGACCAGGTGCCGAGCACCGTGAGTGCGATCAAGGTCGAAGGCAAACGCGCGTATGCGCGGGTGCGCGCAGGCGAGGACGTCGTGCTCGAGCCGCGGCCCGTCACTATTTCGGCATTCGAGCTCCTCGGCTACGAGCCCATCCACACCGAAGGCGAAGCGTCGGCGCTCGATCTCATGGTGCGCGTCGAGTGCTCGTCCGGAACCTACATCAGGGCACTCGCCCGTGATCTCGGCGCCGATCTCGGCGTCGGCGGACACCTTACCGAGCTCCGCCGCACGCGGGTTGGGCCTTTCGAGGTGTCGGATGCCGCGCCACTCGATGGCCTGGATGTCGCGTCGCGCCTGATGACGCCGGCGACAGCGGCATCCGCCCTCTTCGGTTCTTACTCGATGACCGAACAACAGGCCATCGACCTGAGCCACGGCAAGGTCATCCATGTGCCGGAGCACGAGCACACCGAAGGACCGATCGCGGCCGTCTCGCCGTCCGGGCATCTCGTGGGGCTCATCGAGCTTCGGGGGCAGGAAGGCCGGTCGCTCGTCAATTTTCCGGCCGACGAGCTCGCGCCGGGGACGACTTCGTGATCGAGTGGTTCACAACCGTGCAGATCGTGGTGGCCTGCGCGGCCGGGCTTCTCTGCCTCGTGCTCGGGCTGGCCGGGCGTCTGCCTGGGGACGTGAGCATGGGCGCCGTCGCAGTCGTCGAGCTCCTGCTCATCGCCCAGCTCGTCGTCGCGATCGTCGCTGCCCCGTTCGGCAATCAGCCGACCGGCAGCCTCGCCGAGTTCTACATCTACCTGATCTCGGCCGTCATCCTGCCTGTCGCGGGCGGGTTCTGGGCGCTCATCGAGCACAGTAGGTGGAGCACGGTGATCCTGGGCGTGGTATGCCTCGCTGTCGCCGTCATGCTCTACCGGATGAGTCAGATTTGGTTCATCCAAGGAGCCTAGAATTGTGGCGATGCACGCTCAGAACACCATTGCAGCAAAGCAGGTGACCCCGAAGGTGCCCCGCGTTTCCGGGGTCGGCCGACTCCTCATCGTCGTCTACGGCATTCTCGCGCTTGCCGCGACCGGGCGAAGCGTATTCCAGATCATCGACAGGTTCCGCGAGGCGCCCATCGCCTTTACCCTCTCCGCGGTGGCTGCGGTCGTCTACATCGTGGCGACCGTTGCCCTGGCCGTGCCGGGTGTTGCCTGGTACCGCGTGGCCTGGGTGACCATCAGCTTCGAGCTGGCCGGCGTGCTCATCGTCGGGACCGTGAGCCTGCTCGCACCCGCTGTGCTCGGGCTTACAAGCATCGATCCCTTCGGCCGGCAGGCCACGGTGTGGTCCGTCTACGGCATGGGCTACCTGCTCGTGCCGCTCGTGCTTCCCGTGCTCGGAATGCTCTGGCTCGTTCGGCATCGTCCCGCTCCCGCGGCTTCGGCAGCATGATGATCTTCCGAGCTCCGGAGGACGTACCGGGCGACTTCGGGCCGAGCGCCGTCACCGTCGGCAAGTTCGACGGCGTGCATGCGGGTCACCGCGCTGTCATCGGCACTCTCAAGCAGGTCGCGGAGGATCGGGGCCTCGTCTCGACGGTGATCACGTTCGACCGGCACCCGCTGCAGCTGCTCGCGCCGGAGAAGTGCCCGCCGTCGCTCGTCGGACTCGACCAGAAGCTCGACCTCCTTGCCGAGGTCGGACTTGATGCGGCCCTGGTGCTCACCTTCGATCGGTCGATCGCCGACCTCGACCCGGAAGAATTCGTGCGGCGGATCCTCGTGGATGCCGTTCACGCCCGGGTGGTTCTCGTCGGCCGTGACTTCCGATTCGGCTCGGGCGGTGCCGGTACGGTCGAGACGCTGCGGCAGCTCGGAGCGACGTACGGGTTCTCGGTCGAGATCATCGACGACGTGCAGCCTGAGAACGGCAGGCGCGTGTCGTCGACCTGGATCCGAGAGTTGCTCGCGGATGGCGATGTCTCGCATGCGGCCGACCTGCTCGGACACGTGCCGGTTGTCCGGGGGACCGTCGTGCACGGAGCGAAGCGCGGCCGCCAGCTGGGCTTCCCGACGGCCAACCTCTCGCCAGAGTCTGAGGGGCTGATCCCCGCGGACGGCGTCTACGCCGGCTGGCTGACGGATGGTGGCGAGCGCTATCCGGCAGCGATTTCCGTGGGCAACAACCCGACCTTTGACGGCGTGCCACAGAAGCAGGTCGAGGCGTACGTGCTCGACCGAGAGCTCGACCTCTACGACCACAGGGTCGAGATTGCGTTCGTCGAGCGTATCCGTGGAATGGTCGCCTTCGCAGGGATAGAGCCGTTGATCGAACAGATGAGGGACGACATCGAGCGGGTCAGAGGCCTTCTGGTCTGACGAACCGGCGTGCTCCGCGGCAGCCGACGCACGCCGTTCGGCGCTGGTCGCCGCCATTAGGATTGACCAGTGCCAGATTCGAGACGCCTTCCGCTCTGGCATGGTCGAACGCTCGCGCTGCTCGGAATTCTCCTGGTCGCGGCCAATCTGCGTACCGCGGTCGCGGCGTTGTCGCCGATCTATACGGAGATCCGCGGAGACTTCGCGCTTTCCAGCGTCGCCGTCGGTGCGCTCGGGATGCTTCCCCCGGTGTGCTTCGCGGTGTTCGGGATCATCGCGCCGTTCTTCACGAGGCGGGTGAGCCTTGAGCGAGTGATGGTCGTCGCTCTGGCCGCGATTCTCGCCGGTCACCTGATCCGGTCAAGTTCCGGCTCGTTCGTGGTCCTCGCTGCGGGCTCGGCCCTGACCTTCGCGGGGATGGGCGTGGGCAACGTCCTGCTGCCGCCCCTCGTCAAGCGATATTTCCCCGACCGGATCGGCTTCGTCACCTCGTTCTACGTGACGGTCATGTCATTCAGCACGCTGCTGCCGCCACTGATCGCTGTTCCCGTCGCCGACAGCCTGGGTTGGCGGATCTCCGTGGGGATGTGGGCGGCCGTGAGCCTCTTCGCGATCCTTCCGTGGCTCACGATCGTCATCAGGCGGAAGCCTGCACACCCAGACCACGACGTCGAGCTCGAGGAAGCAGACCCGCAGATCCTCCGCCGTGTCTGGCGCGCTCCGATCGCCTGGGCGCTCGCCGGGATCTTCTCGGTGTCCGCGGTCAACGCCTATGCCATGTTCGCGTGGCTGCCACAGATCCTGCACGACACGGCTGGCGTGGATGCCGCGCAGGCCGGCGTCCTACTCTCCCTGTATTCGGGCATGGGGATTCCGGCGGGACTCCTCATTCCCGTGCTGACCGCGCGGATGAAGAACGTCGGGCTCCTGATCCACGTGGGCGTGGCGTG
This sequence comes from Microbacteriaceae bacterium, assembly GCA_030841285.1. GTDB lineage: Bacteria > Actinomycetota > Actinomycetes > Actinomycetales > Microbacteriaceae > JAUZGC01. Next base: position 7,332 of record JAVECW010000060.1, on the reverse strand, counting down.
CTTCGTGATCGGTTACCTTGGGCTGATTGTCCTGCCTGCGGCCGGCACCTGGGTGTGGGTCGCGCTCATCGGCCTCGGGCCTCTGATCTTCCCGCTGAGCCTCGTGCTCATCAACCTGCGAACCCGCACGCACGAGGGCGCAGTTGCTCTGAGCGGTTTCGTGCAGGGCCTCGGCTACTCGCTCGGCGCGCTCGGACCGCTCGCCGTCGGTCTCCTGCACCAGCTGACGGGGGAGTGGACGATCGCGATGGTGTGCCTGGTCGGAACCGCGATCGCCGCGTCCCTGGCCGGGACCGTGGTGTCGAGGCCCCGCCTACTCGAGGACCACTGAGCTCCACCCATTCCCACCATGATGCGTCTGCGCCCGTGCGTCACCTCTGCGCCTGCTCGCGCGGGCGCAGACGTGACAGGCGGGCGCAGACATCCGTTGTGGGCGGTCAGGGCACCAGGTCGCCGCGGTGGATGAGTGCCGCAGCGCCGATGAGCGGACCTTCCCCGGAAAGCGCGGATGGCACGATTTTCACCTTGCGCACGAATGCGAAGTGGTGCGTCGCTACGGTCTGGCGGATCGCCTCGATGAGGTCGGGCGTGGACTGCGAGAATCCGCCACCGATCGCGACGAGCTCGAGATCGAGCAGGGCGGTGGTGCTCGCGATCGCCTGCCCGACCGCAGCGCCGGTGCGCGCGATCGCGGCACGCGCGACCGGGTCACCGGCCGCGTAGCTGGCCGCCAGTTCCTCTCCCGTCGCGCCGGCGAATCCCTGCCCGCGTGCCCAGCTCACGGTGTGCGGCCCTGACGCGATCGCCTCGAGCGAGGATGGGCGGCCGAAGGTGTCCTCTCCGACCATGCCGGCGACATCCAGCTGCCCGATGTGGCCGGCGTTGCCGGTCGGGCCCGTGATGACCCGCCCGCCCACGATGAGTCCACCGCCGATCCCGGTCGAGATGACCATGCCCATGACGTTGTCGGTACCCTGGGCGGCGCCCACCCAGTGCTCGGCGAGCGTGATGGCGACGCCGTCGACCTCGAGGCGTACCGGCACATCGCCGATCCGCTCGGCTACGCGCGCCGCGACGAAATCGCGCAACGGGTACTCCCGCCATGCCGTGACATTGAGCGGCGAGACCAGCCCGCGCGATCGATCGATAGGCCCGGCGGACCCGATGCCCGCTCCGGCGAGCTCGCTTCCGGCAGGCAGCGCGGCCAGTGCACGGTCCACGACGGCACGCACGGATGACTCGAGCTCCACCACGGTCGCTGCGCGACCCGTCGGTTCGCGATGCCGCGAGCCGGGGATCAGCCGTCCTTCCGCGTCGACGAGGGCGGCTTCGACCTTGGTTCCGCCGAAATCGACGGCGAGAGCTAGGGGTGCGTTCACGCACCAAGGTTATGACATGTGGGGGGTCTGCTCATCTGAGCATGAGGTGCGCAATCGTTGAATCTGGTGCGGTAACTCCCTAAGCTGGAGGACGGGTGCCGTGGAGGTGAGGGGTGCATCATGAACGATTCCGACGAGATCCTCGCTGTCAAGGCCGCCGAGCTCTACTACGAGGCGGGCAAGACTCAGGACGAGATCGGCGCCGCGCTGAGCGTCAGCCGCTGGAAGGTCGGGCGCCTCCTGGTGCAGGCCCGCGAACAGGGCTTCGTCCGCATCGAGATCGTGCATCCGAGTGCCAGGCGCTTCTCGCTCGAGCGTGAGCTGGTCGGTGCATACGGACTCAAGGATGCCGTCGTCGTCCCCACGATCGATTCCGACTCCGATGTGCAGGCTCGGGTAGCGCAGGCCGCCGCCGACTACCTGACAACGCTCCGGCCGGTGCCCCGCACGCTGGGGGTGAGCTGGGGTCGCACCCTGCACGCCGTGGCGGCCCGGCTGCGCCCCGGCTGGTCGGTTGGGGTCAACCCCGTTCAGATCAATGGAAGCGTCAGCAGCACGCGGCAGGCGACCGCCGCCGTCGATACGGCCGTCATGATCGCTCGCAAGGCCCAGGGTACTGCCACGCTGCTGCCGAGCCCCGCAATCTTCGAGCAGGTCGAAACGCGCAGGGCGATCGAGGCCGACAGGGCCGTGCAGAGCGTGCTCGCGCTCGCGCGCACCGCATCCGCATATCTCTTCAGTGCCGGGGTCGTCGACCCGAGTTCCGTGCACGTCGACAGTGGCTACCTGACATCTGCGGATGTCGCGCGGCTCGCCGAGCGCGGCGCCGTCGGTGACGTCGTCGGCCGGTTCATCACGGAGAGCGGCGCTGTGGCCGACGAGGAGCTCAACGCCCGAACGCTCGGCCTCACGCTTGACGAACTGCGTTCGGCGCACACGAGCATCGCCGTCATCGCCGGTGAGGCCAAGCAACGCATCGCTCACGCGATCGTCGCAAGCGGCCTGTGTACGACGCTCATCACGGATGAAGCGAGCGCCAACTACCTGCTGGGTGCCACACCCATCAAAGGAGTAGTGACATGACTATCGAAACAACGCGGTCGACACGATCCCTCGCGCCGGCGTCGCGTGCCGTCGACATCCTGGGCGGTGAACTCACCGATGCCAGTCTCCGCCGATACCTCGAGGGCATCCCCGGTGTGGATGCCGTCGGCCTCGAGCAACGCGCGGCAGGGCTCGGCACACGCTCGATCAAGACGACGAGTAAGAAGTTCGCGCTCGACACGATCATCGGGCTCATCGACCTCACGACACTCGAGGGCGCTGACACGCCAGGCAAGGTACGCTCCCTCGTCGCGAAGGCGGTGACGCCGGACCCCGGCGACCCGACCTGCCCGCGCGTCGCGGCCGTCTGCGTCTACGGCGACATGGTGCCGTACGCGGTCGCCGCGCTCGGTTCCGCGCACGCCGCTGGCACCAACACAGGAATCAACGTCGCTGCGGTCGCCACCGCGTTCCCGAGCGGCAGGGCGTCGCTCGCGGTCAAGCTCGCTGACACGGCGGATGCGGTTGCCGCCGGCGCGGACGAGATCGACATGGTCATCGATCGCGGCGCATTCCTCTCCGGCCGGTACGGCCAGGTCTTCGACGAGATCGTCGCCGTCAAGGAGGCCTGCCGCCGCTCCGATGGCAGCTCGGCGCACCTCAAGGTCATCCTCGAGACCGGTGAGCTCAATACCTACGACAACGTGCGCCGCGCGTCCTGGCTGGCGATCCTGGCCGGAGGCGACTTCATCAAGACGTCGACCGGCAAGGTTGCGCCAGCGGCGACGTTGCCCGTCACCCTGCTCATGCTCGAGGTCGTGCGCGACTGGCACCGCCTCACGGGCGAACGGATCGGCGTGAAGCCGGCTGGCGGCATCCGCTCATCGAAGGATGCGATCAAGTACCTCGTGACCGTCGCGGAGACTGCGGGTGAGGAGTGGCTGCGGCCGTCGCTGTTCCGCTTCGGGGCCTCGAGCCTGCTCAACGACGTTCTCCTCCAGCGCCAAAAGCTCGCCACCGGCCATTACAGCGGCGCCGACTACGTGACCATCGATTGACGCGTTGGTTGAGTAGCCGCGCGAAGCCGGAACCAAAACTGTTGGTTGAGTAGCCGCGCGAAGCCGGCGTATCGAAACCAAAAAAGGAGCAACACATGAACTTCCTCGAATACGCCCCGGCGCCGGAGTCCCCGTCGATCCTGCACCTCAGGGATGAGTACGGGCTCTTCATCGACGGCGAATTCGTCGATGGCCGCGGCGCGACCTTCCAGACGATCTCGCCGGCCACCGAGAAGCGGATCGCGACCATCGCGAGCGGAAACGAGGCCGACATCGATGCCGCCGTCGCAGCGGCACGGCGCGCGTACAACCGGGTCTGGTCCCGCATGAGCGGGTCCGACCGCGGCAAGTACCTGTTCCGCATCGCCCGCCTTGTCCAGGAGCGCGCGCGCGAGCTGGCGGTCGCGGAGAGCCTCGACAACGGCAAGCCCATCAAGGAGAGTCGTGACGTCGACATCCCTCTGGTGGCGGCCTGGTTCTTCTACTACGCCGGATGGGCGGACAAGCTCGATCACGCCGGCCTTGGGCCCGATCCGCGGTCGCTCGGCGTTGCCGCGCAGGTCATCCCATGGAACTTCCCCATGCTCATGCTCGCTTGGAAGATCGCGCCAGCGCTCGCCGCTGGTAACACAGTCGTGCTGAAGCCCGCCGAGACGACTCCGCTGACCGCGCTGCTTTTCGCCGAGATCCTGCAACAGGCCGACCTGCCGCCCGGTGTCGTGAACATTGTCACCGGGGCAGGGGAGACGGGCCGCCTGTTGGTCAACCATCCGGATGTCAACAAGGTCGCGTTCACCGGGTCGACCGCCGTCGGCCGCGAGATTGCGCGCTCCACGGCCGGCACGGAGAAAAAGCTGACGCTCGAACTCGGCGGCAAGGCCGCCAACATCGTTTTCGATGACGCGCCCATCGACCAGGCGATCGAGGGCATCGTCAACGGCATCTTCTTCAACCAGGGCCACGTGTGCTGCGCCGGCAGTCGCCTGCTCGTGCAGGAGAACATCCACGACGAGGTCATCGACCGGCTGAAGGCGAGGCTCTCCACCCTGCGCGTGGGCGATCCGCTGGACAAGAACACGGATGTCGGCGCCATCAACAGCGCAGAGCAGCTCCAGCGCATCCGCGAGTTGTCCGACATCGGCGAGGCGGAGGGAGCAGTGCGGTGGAGCCCGGCGTGCGAACTGCCGACGCAGGGTTTCTGGTTCGCGCCGACGATCTTCACCAACGTCTCGACGAGCCACCGGATCGCCCGTGAGGAGATCTTCGGCCCCGTGTTGTCCGTGCTCACGTTCCGCACGCCAGCCGAAGCGATCGCCAAGGCGAACAACACGCCGTACGGCCTCTCCGCCGGGATCTGGACGGATAAGGGCAGCCGCATCCTTGCCGTGGCGGACAAGCTGCGCGCCGGCGTCATCTGGGCAAACACGTTCAACAAGTTCGACCCATCGAGCCCGTTCGGTGGGTACAAGGAATCCGGCTACGGACGGGAGGGCGGACGCCACGGCCTCGCCGCCTATCTGAAGCCGGCAGCCGCAGTTGGTCGAGTAGCCGTGAAGCCGGCAGCCGCAGTTGGTCGAGTAGCCGCGAAGCCGGCTGCCGCTGTTGGTCGAGTAGCCGCGAAGCAGCGTATCGAGACCTCAGCCTCCACGAAGGGAACCTCCAAGTGACTCGGCTCGCTGTCGCCAAGACGTACAAGCTCTACATCGGCGGGAAGTTTCCTCGCAGTGAATCCGGTCGCACCTACGAGGTCGTGACCCCGAAGGGCGCGTTCCTCGCCAACGCCGCGAAGGCATCCCGCAAGGATGCCCGCGACGCGGTCGTCTCCGCGCGCGCGGCCTTCGGCGGCTGGGCAGGAGCCACGGCGTACAACCGCGGCCAGGTGCTCTACCGGATCGCCGAGCTCCTGGAGGGACGTCGCGCCCAGTTCGTCGACGAGATCGTGGCGTCGGAGGGCGTTTCGACCGCGGCCGCGACCGCACAGGTCGACGAAGCCATCGACCGTTGGGTGTGGTACGCCGGCTGGACCGACAAGTTCGCCCAGGTCGCTGGCAACGCCAACCCCGTCGCCGGCCCGTACTTCAACATCTCGGTGCCGGAGCCGACCGGTGTCGTCGCGATCATCGCCCCGCAATCGTCCTCGCTCCTCGGACTGGTCAGCGCGGTCGCACCGGCTCTCGTGGCTGGCAACACCGTCGTCGTCGTGGCGAGCGAGGCCTTTCCGCTCTCCGCTGTCAGCCTGGGTGAGGTCCTCGCGACCAGCGACGTGCCAGGCGGAGTCGTGAACATCCTGACCGGATCGCCCGCCGAAATCGCCTCGTGGCTCGCGTCGCACGCCGACGTCAACGCTCTCGACCTGGTCGGGGCGGGAAATCTCGAGTGGGTCGACCTGCAGATCTCCGCAGCAGAAACCCTCAAGCGTGTGCTTTCTCCTGAGAGCGGTGCGGATGCAGCTATGCCTAGCCTTGGTCGCATCATTGCATTCACCGAGACGAAGACCGTGTGGCACACCAAGAGCATGCTTTAGGTGGCGATCGCGTCTCATCCGGGTGATGATGGAGTGAGGACGGGAGGCGATGATGTCAATGGGTGGAACAACAGCCTTCGTCGGTGACAGCCTGACCGAGGGTGGGCATTGGCAGGACTGGTTCCCCGAGGACCACGCGCACAATTTCGGTGTCGGAGGCGACACGACGGATGACCTGATCGCGCGCCTGCCCGAGGTCATCGAGGCGAACCCGGACACCGTGGTGATCCTCGTCGGCACCAACGACCTCGCCTGGCGGCGCTCGGTCGAGCACATCGTACGGAACATCGAGACGATTCTCGTGACTGTGCGCCGGGAGCTGCCCGATGCGCACATCCTCGTTCAGTCCGTGATGCCACGCGGTCACGAGTTCGCGAGCCAGATCCGTGACATCAATCGCCACCTGTGGCAGTTCGCGCCCACCGTGCGTGCGCAGTATCTCGACCTCTGGCCCGCGCTGGCGCTTCAGGACGGCGAGCTGAATCCCGCTTATTCGGATGACCGGCTGCACCTGAACGACTCCGGATACGACGCGTGGCTGGCCGAACTGCGCCCCGCCCTGGAGACATTGCACAGGCAACCTCCGTCGAGTCGTGCGATTACGCTTCCCGACCTCTCTGACTTCTCAGGACGCCACACAGGCAACTGACGGCACACGGGCAACTGACGGCGCACCTCCATGCGCCTCAATCGTGCTCGGTATCCGCGCGTCGAAACGCTCCATAGCAGAGGATCGACCTCGCGCCTCTCTTCAGTCCGGCGTGTCGACTCGAAGTCCCTCGGACAGGGGGTTCGCTCGATATACCCGGAGGTCTATCGTGTTTGACAAGGGGTTGAGAAATATTCGTTTTACAGGAAAGGCCCGACTTTGCTGAAGAACCTCAACCCGCTGCTGTCCGGCACACTCCTTGGTGCGCTGGATTCCATGAAGAACGGCGACCTGCTTACCCTGGTCGGCAGCGGCTATCCAGAAGAAGAAATCATTTCACGTGTCATTCGTCTCGGCGAGGTGACGACGGAGGCCGCTGCAGATGCGATCCTCAGCGTCTTGCCACTGGACAGCGAGGATCCGGCTCCCATAGCGTTCCTCGACTGCACAGGGGCCCTCGACGACCTGCCCGACGTCGCGTTCGCGGTGAAGGGCATTGCATCCGATGCTGAGTTGCGCCGAGTAAGCATGGTGCATCTCGAGCGAGAGGAGTTCATCCCTCTCGCTCGTCGCTCGGTCATCACCGTTCGTGTCGGCTCGGACGCCCCACCGTGCGCTTTCCTGCTCCGTGCAGGAGCGTGTTAGCGCCTTCTCGGCAGGTTGTCACACCCACGGCGC
>JAVECW010000056.1 GCA_030841285.1 Microbacteriaceae bacterium | reverse complement strand
AGGGTTTCGCCGTGGCGCGCACGACGAACCGTGATCCCTCCCACGAGCGCATCGAGGTCGTAGCCGTGGATGGGCTGGCCGAGTTCGAGCATGACGTAGTTCGTGATGTCGACGACGAGCGAGATCGAGCGGATGCCTGCGAGCTTGAGTCGCGCGATCATCCATGCCGGCGTCGGCCTCGACCCGTCGACGTCGCGCACGACGCGCGTGACGAAGACGCTCGCGCCGACGCGACCGCGAATGGGCGCCTCGTCGTCGATCGAGACGCGGAATTCCTGGGCGGCGGACCGCGCGGGCAGTCCGCGCAGGAGTTCAGGGGTCGCGGCGGGGTCGCGGAACGGGGCTCCAGTTGCGTGCGAGTACTCCCTGGCGATGCCGCGGATCGAGAACGCGTAGCCGCGATCCGGAGTGACGTTGACCTCGACGGCGGTGTCATCGAGCCCGAGCAGGCCGACGGCATCCGTGCCAACCTCTGCATCGAGGCCCAGTGTCGCCAAGCGCAGGATGCCGTCGTGCTCGTCGCCGAGGCCCAGTTCGCGCGCGGAGGCGATCATGCCGTCAGAGACATGTCCGTACGTGGTGCGCGCGGAGATCGGGAACGGCCCTGGCAGGACCGAACCTGGCAGCGAGACCACGACCTTGTCATCGACGACGAAGTTGTGGGCGCCGCAGACGATGCCACGCACATCCGCTCCCCCGTCGGCGGCATTGTGCCCCTCCGGTGCGACGCGCACCTGGCACCAGCGGATGGTCTTGCCGTTCGACTGCGGTTCGTCGACGAACTCGAGGACCTGCCCGACGACGATCGGCCCGGAGAGCTCGAAGGTGTGGATGTCCTCTTCCTCGAGTCCGACCGATACGAGGGCGGCGTGGACATCCTCCGCGGTCGTACCAGGGACAACATCGACGAACTCGGCGAGCCAGCTGAGTGGGACGCGCATCAGACCACCATTCCGAACTGCTGACTGAACCGAACGTCACCCTCGACCATGTCGCGCATGTCCTGCACGTCATTGCGGAACATGAGCGCGCGTTCGACACCGACGCCGAAAGCGAAGCCGGTGTACTCGTCAGGATCGATACCCGCCGAACGCAGGACGTTGGGATTGACCATGCCGCAGCCACCCCACTCGATCCAGCGCGGACCCTCCTTGAAGGTCGGGTGCCAGAGGTCGAGCTCGGCACTCGGCTCGGTGAACGGGAAGTAGTTGGGGCGGAGGCGCACTTTCGCGCCGTCCCCGAACATGGCCTGCACGAAGTGGTCGAGCGTGCCGCGCAGGTGAGCCATGGTCAGGCCCTTGTCGACGGCGATGCCTTCAATCTGGTGAAAAACAGGAGTGTGCGTCGCATCCAGCTCATCCGTGCGGTACACCCGTCCGGGCGCGATGCGGTAGAGCGGCAGGTCGTTGCCGAGCAGTGCGCGCAGCTGCACGGGCGAGGTGTGCGTACGGAGCACGAGGTGCGAATTGGTCGGCTCGACGAAGAAGGTGTCCTGCATGGCGCGGGCGGGGTGATCTTCATCGAAGTTGAGCGCGTCGAAGTTGAACCACTCGCTTTCGAGCTCCGGACCCTCGGCGACCTCCCAGCCCATGCCGACGAAGACGTCGGTTACGCGCTCCTGGAGGAGGGAGAGCGGATGGCGCGCGCCGGCCTGCCAGCGCGTCGGGACGGCGGTCACGTCGACCGCCTCCTCTGCGAGGCGCCTGGCGTTCTCCGCCACCGTGATCTCCTGCTCCTTGGCCTCGAACGCCTGGTTGACGCGCGCGCGCGCCTGGCCGACGAGCTTGCCTGCCGCGGCCTTCTGGTCGTTGGGAACGTCGCGCAGGCTCGCGTTCAAGCGAGCGAGGGGAGATGCCTCGGCGAGGTGCTCTGCGCGCACCTTTTTAAGGGAAGCTGAGTCGGTTGCGGCCGAGACCGCGGCGAGCGCAGAATCGACGACAGCCTGAACGTCTGACTCGGAGATTTCGGTGGGATCGGACACGATCCCCCAGTTTACCCAGTCGTCCTGACCGGTCAGCGTTACCGTCGATCGACCCGAAGCGTTCGTGTCGCTCGTGATCGCAACCTACGACGCATCCTTGCGTATGCTGTAGCGATGCTCGGGCCGACCCGTCGTTCCATAACGCAGCTGCACCGAAATCACCCCGTCGTCAACCAAGCCGGACAGATAGCGCTGGGCGGTTGCACGCGAGATGCCGACGGCCTGTGCAATTTCAACTGCAGGCGTCGGCCCGGCCAGATCACGAAGGACCTCAAGTACCGATATCTCGGTGACCGCACGAGGACGACTCACATTCCTCTCGCCGGGATGCATGATCCGCATGGCGCGTTCGACTTCCTCCATATCGACATCCTTGCCATTGGCAAGGATGCGCCGATATCGCGCGTACGATCGCAGTCGATGCTCCAGTAGGTCCGCAGCGAATGGCTTGATGAGATACGACAGTGCACCCCGTCTGTACGCCTTGCGCACGGATGCCGCGTCAGACGCGGCGCTGATCACGAAGGCATCCACGTCGAGAACTCTGAGCACTTCGAGCCCGTTGACGTCGGGCAGGTAGATGTCGAGTAGGGCAAGATCCGGATTCAGCGCTCGAACTGCATGAACGGCCGCTTCGCCGCCGCCGACTGGCGACAGAGCACTGAAGCCGGGAATCGCATTGACGTATGCGACGTGGAGCTTGGCGACATGAAAGTCGTCGTCGACGATGAGCACTCGAATATCGTCTTCCATCGGCTGCTTCTCTCCTCGCTCATCGTGTGCCCCAGTCTTCGCCGGGCACATCTACCGGTTCATTCGGGTCGATCCCCGTCGTGCTGAGGACGCCCGGAAGCTTGGCGCAGAAGATGGCGCCCGGGCCACCCACTGTGCCATCAGATGTGAGCCAAACGTCACCACCCCGCGCGCGCGCGATCCTCCTGGAAAGCGGGAGCCCGATTCCCTGGCCATGGCTGGCGTCCCCTATCGTCGACCGCGTCGAATGACCTTCGACGAATGGCAGCTCTCGGTCACCCCGGACGCCGTCACCCGAGTCCGCGACCGCGAGGTGAAGCGTGTCATCTTCACTCAACACCTCGATTTCGACCCAGCGCTCGGTCGATTTGCCGCGCACCGCCGCTTCGATCGCATTGTCAACGAGGTTGCCGAGGACCGTCGTGAGGTCCTGCGGGTCTGTGACGACACCCCGGATGAGTGTCTCAGGGCCGACGCGCAGCACAACGCCACGTTCGGACGCCTCGAAGCCCTTTGCTCCGACGAAGGCCTGCAAGTATGAATCCTGAAGTCTGTCCCCATGCTCAACCGGGTATTTGAGCGGTCCGCTTTCCAGCGTCTGGCGAAGGTAGCGTTCGGCCTCGTCGAGATCACCGATGGTGAGGAGTCCGGACACCGTGTGAAGACGATTGGCAAACTCGTGCCTTTGCACGCGAAGCGCCGTCGTCAGCGCTCCCACGGCATCCAACTGTCGGCTCAGTTCCTCGACCTGCGTGCGGTCCAGGACCGTCAACACCCAGCCGAGGTTGCTTGACCCGCGTACGACCTTGCGCGCGGTGACGAGCAACACGGATGAACGCACGACCACTTGAGCCGTCACGCCTGCCATCGGCTGCTCACCGTCCACGAGGCCGAGGACCGGCGCCGGAATGCTGAGCGAACGGAACTGCCTGCCGATGATGTCCGGAAGGTTGAGTAGTCGGCGTGCCCGCGCGTTGCATACCGTGACCCGTCCGTCGGGGGCAACCCCGATGACACCCTCCGCAACGCCGTACAGTACGACCTCCTGGTCCTGGACGAGCGCGGAGATCTCTTCTGGTTCAAGGCCGAGCGTCAACTTCCGTAGTCGGCGCACGAGGAAGGTCGAGGCGAGGGCCCCCATCAACAGAGCCCCGGTGACGACGATGAGAATCGGTGTGACGGATGTCCCCAGGCTCGCCAGGATGTCCCGCGTCGAGAATCCGACGCTGACTTCGCCAACGACGGTCCGACCGTTCGGAGACCACACCGGTACCTTTGCACGCGCGGACGGCCCCAAGGTTCCGTTCTCCAGGACCGTGACTTCCTTGCCTGCCAGCGCCTCGCTTGGACTGGTGCTAACTTCCTTGCCCAGCAACGCCGGGGTGGGATGCGAGAGACGGATGCCGTCGTCATCCGTGATCACGACGAAGAGCGCGTTTGTCCGGACTCGCCCGTCCTCGGCGATGGCCTGGAGCACGCCGGCTCGCAGTTCTGAGTTCGACGGGACTCGATGCGTGCTGGATACTGCGGCGACCTCCGCACGTACATCGGGTTGCGAGGCCACGGACTGTGCGACTGCGAGAGCCTTGCTCTCGACATCCATCACCAGGCGGTTGTATGTCAGCCACATGAAGAAGCTGGCTGTGCACAGAACGACGAGTGTGACGACGCCAAGTTGAAGTAACAGCATCTGCGAGGAGAAGGCAGGGCGTGGCAGGCGCGGTCCAGCGCTCCGTGCGCCTCGCTGGATCGGCGATGACGCCATAGCTACCTCCTCGTAGCCGAGTCTCGCTGTCTTCAGCTCATCTCGCGGGATTCCCGTGAGCACAACGCGCACAACGCGAATAAATCGATCTTTTGCGACCAACCGGGCTAAAGGCCCCGCTGGCTAGGCACAACTATACGATGACTCGAATCATCCGGCTGAACGCCGAGCATCATCGTCAAAGGAGACACCAATGCCCGCTGCATCCCTCAAGTCGAGCCCGACCACCTCGGGGGGTGAGTAGTCGTGTCTGGAGTACTTCCCCGCCTCTTCGAGACGCCTCTGGCGGACCTAGAGCCGGCCATCGAACTTCGCGGGGTCACGAAGAGCTTCACGACCCCGAGCGGGTCCACGTACACGGCTCTCAAGGACCTGGATCTGCGGGTTGCGCCCGGAGAGTTCTGCGCGATTGTCGGCCCGACCGGCTGTGGCAAGTCGACGACATTGACGCTCGTCTCGGGCCTCGAGCAACCAACAACAGGAACGGTCGAGGTCCACGGCGAGGTGGTCACCGAGATCACTCCCGGCGTCGGCTTCATGTTCCAGACGGACGCGATTCTGCCATGGAAGACTGTCCTCGACAACGTCGCCTTGGGTCCGCGCTTTCGCGGAACTGCACGCTCGATCGCCGAAACGGCTGCAAAGGACTGGCTCCGCCGGGTTGGCCTGTCGGGATTCGAGGACCGCTTTCCACACCAGCTCTCGGGTGGCATGCGAAAGCGGGTCGCCCTCGCACAGAGCCTCATCAACGAACCGGCGATTCTGCTCATGGACGAGCCGTTCAGCGCGCTCGATGTGCAGACACGCGCCATCATGTCGAACGAACTTCTCCAGCTGTGGGATCTCACCCGCCCGGCCGTCATCTTCGTCACACACGACCTCGAAGAAGCGATTGCACTGGCCGACAAGGTCGTTGTGATGACAGCCGGTCCAGGGGGCACCGTCAAGGACACCTTCGAGATCGATCTTCCGCGGCCGCGCGTCGTGCAGGAGATTCGGTTCGAACCTCGCTTCGTGGACCTTTACCAACAGATCTGGGAGGCCCTGCGCTCCGAGGTCGACATCGCCTACTCGCAGACGACCGTTGCCAAGGAGAGAGTGGCATGACCATGACCATTGAGAAGCCGGTCGTTTCAGACGACCAGGCGCAGAGTGACACAGTACAGGCGCACAAATCGCGGATGCGTCGGCGTCGCCTCGTCGTCCATCTCGCTCAGCTCGCCGTGCTTGTCATTCTCCTCGGCGGCTGGCAGCTCTTCGTCGGCTCTGATCAGACCAAGATCATCCTGTATGGCGTACCGAGCGGAATCGTCGGCCAGCTCGTCACCTGGGTCATCGACGGAACGTCGATCGGTCCTCTGTGGAACCAGATCTTTGTCACGCTGGAAGAGGCGCTTATCGGCTTCTTCATCGGAACGACCCTCGGTATCGTGTGCGGTATCGCACTCGGCCGGATACGCTTCCTCGCAGAGGTGTTCGGCCCGTTCATCAAAGTGCTCAACTCGATACCGCGCATCGTGCTCGGGTCCGTGTTCGTTTTGGCGTTCGGGCTCGGGATCGAGTCGAAGATCCTGCTCGTGATCGTGCTCGTCTTTTTCGGAGTGTTCTTCAACGCGTTTCAAGGCGTGCGCGAGGTCGATCGTAACTTCGTGGCGAACGCCACCATCCTCGGTGCATCGCGTTGGGCCGTGACGCGTCAGGTCGTCCTGCCATCGGCGTTCACGTGGATCATCGCGAGCCTGCACGTCAGCTTCGGTTTTGCCCTCATCGGCGCGATCGTCGGCGAGTTCCTGGGGGGCGAGCAGGGTCTTGGGCAGCTCATCAAGCAGGCACAGGGCACATTCAATGCCAATGGCGTGTGGGCAGCCATGGTCATCATGGCGATCGTCGCACTCATCGCCGAATACCTCATCGGAAAGCTCGAGCACCGACTGCTGCGCTGGCGTCCACCCCAGCTGAGCGGGCCCGACCTTTAAATCCGGATAGTCGGCTCCGCGACCAGACGGACCATGCATCCGCACCTGCCACCATCCACCCAACAATCACTATGGAGAATCCAATGAAGGAACATCCGCACGACAAGAAGAGATGGCTCGTCGGCACCGGCCTCGCCGTCGCAATTGCCCTGGCCGGTTGCAGCGCAAATCCTGCAGTGGCACCGACCCAGGGAGCCACAACCGATCCAGCCAATGGCAAGGTCGCGATCATGGTTGGCGGCCTGAACAAACAGATCTACCTGCCGTTCAGGCTCGCCGAGCAGATCGGCGCATACAAGGCCGAGGGCTTGACGGTCACGCTCTCTGACGAACCCGCCGGCGTCGACGCGACGACGAACATGCTCGCGGGGAAGGTCGACGGGGTCGGCGGCTTCTACGACCACGCGATTGACCTTGCCGGCCTCGGACAGCAGGTGGAATCCGTCGTATCGATGCTTACCACGCCTGGTGAGGTCGAGCTCTGCAGGACCGACCTCAAGGGCACGATCGCGTCGCCAGCCGACTGGACTGGCCGTAACCTCGGCATCACCGACCTGGGCTCATCCACCGACTTCCTCACCCAATACCTAGCCAAGAAAGCAGGCGTCGACACCACTACTATTCACCGCATCGGCGTCCAGTCCGGCGCAACGCTCATCGGAGCGATCCAGCACAAGAACGTGGACTGCGCAATGACGACCGAGCCCACCGTGTCGCAGCTCCTCGCCACCGGTGACGCGTACATCCTGCTCGACATGCGTACTGCCGCGGGAACGGCGAAGGCGCTCGGGGGCGAATATCCGGCAACGAGCCTATACATGAAGACGTCGTACGTGAAGCAGAATCCGATTACCGTTCAAAAACTCGTCAACGCCTATGTGGCGACGCTGAAGTGGATCCAGAGCCACACCGCGACTCAGATCGCCGACAAGATGCCGGCCGACTACTATGCAGGCGTTGGCAAGGCCGCATACATCAAGGCCCTCGCTGCCGAGAAGGGAATCTACAACCCGACCGGCATCATGCCTCCGAATGGACCGCCCACCAACCTCAAGGTGCTTTCGCTGTTCAACAAGGATGTGCAAGGCAAGACGATCGATTTGACCGCGACCTACACGGACGAGTTCGTCAAGGCCGCCAAGTAGGCGGCGCCGGAGGCCCGTCTGACGCGTACGGGCCTCCGGCGTTCACGTGGCCGTCGACTCCTCCCCACCTGGCGGGGGGCGGCGGTCCTCAGCCGTTAGGCGTCACCTGCAGAGCTAGACGCGTCTGCGAGACGGAGCCTGGTCCTGCGTCCTGGCACGTCGAACCGCACGGATCTTCGTCGCAGCGCCACCCGGATGCCTGTCAGCTGCGCTGCGCGAATGCCGATTCGTAGAGGCAGACGGATGCGGCCGTTGCAAGGTTCATGGACTCCGCATTGCCGTAGATCGGGACCGCGATCGCCTGATCGGCCAGCGCCAGGTCCTCATCCGCGAGGCCGCGCGCCTCGTTACCGAACAACCAGGCGGTTGGCTTGGCGAGGAGCCCGCCATTGCGGGCGATCAGCATGTCCTCGCCCTTGATGTCGGCGGCCAGGACCTGCAGGCCCGCTGCGTGGGCGCGGTCGACGACGTCGGAGAGCGTTGCACCGACCGCGATCGGAAGGTGGAAGATCGACCCGGTCGACGATCGCACGACCTTCGGATTGTAGAGGTCCACTGTGCGTCCGGTGAGAACGACGGCATCCACCCCCGCGGAATCCGCCGCCCGGATGATCGTGCCAGCGTTACCGGGGTCGCGCACCTCTTCGAGGATCGCGACAAGGCGCGGCTCCCCGGAGAAGATATCCCTGATCGAGGTCGGGAACTGGTGACAGACGGCCACGAAGCCCTGCGGCGTCACCGTGTCTGACATCGTTTCCAGCACCTGCTCCGTGACGAACTCGACATCCACTCCCGCATCGACTGCGGTCTGCGCGATGTCGGTGTACCGCTCGAGTGCCGTCGGGGTCGCGTAAAGCTCGACTACGAGCTCCGGTCGGAACGTGAGCGCTTCCGCGACGGCCTGCGGCCCTTCCAAGAGGAAGAGCCCGGTCTCGGACCGGGCCCCCCTCTTGGCCAGTTTGGCGACGGCGCGAACGCGGGGCGAACGCGGGTTATCAAGCATGAAAAACAGCCTATCGGTCGCGCGCCGGACACACGAAGACCCCACCGCAGACACGCGGCGGGGTCTTCGAAAGGGAATCGCTACGCGGCGTCGGCCTTCGGAGCCGAGGTGTCGGCCGGAAGAGCCTTCTTCGCCGTCTCGACCAGGGCCGAGAACGTGGCGGGCTCGTTGACGGCCAGCTCAGCGAGGATGCGACGGTCGACCTCGACACCGGCCAGGCCCAGACCCTGGATCAGGCGGTTGTACGTGAGGCCGTTTGCGCGGCTCGCGGCGTTGATGCGCTGGATCCACAGGCGACGGAAGTCACCCTTGCGGGCACGACGGTCGCGGTAGCTGTAGACGAGCGAGTGAGTGACCTGCTCCTTGGCCTTGCGGTACAGGCGCGACCGCTGACCGCGGTAGCCCTCTGCACGCTCAAGGATGACCCGACGCTTCTTGTGGGCGTTGACAGCCCTCTTTACTCTTGCCATTTCACTATTTCCTTACGTCGTCGGGCGTTACTTGCCGAGGAGCTTCTTGATCGCCTTGGTGTCCGCGGGAGCGATCACCACTTCCTGGTTCAAGCGGCGCTTGCGGTCGGTGGACTTGCTCTCCAGGTTGTGGCGCATGCCGGACTGCTGCTTCATGATCTTTCCGCTGCCGGTGATCTTGAAGCGCTTCTTGGCCCCGGAGTGGGTCTTCTGCTTGGGCATTATTTCTCCTCGTTTGTCGCCGGTGACGGCGAACTCTGATTGGACTGTGCCGGTGACGGCGAACTCTCAGTGGCCTCTGTCGATGACGGCGTAGCGTCATCGATGTCTGCCGGAGTTGCTTCCGCCTCGACCGGGTGGTCGTGGCTCTCCGCGTCGCGCACCTTCGATGCAGCCCGGTGCGCGTTGGCCTCGGCCTTGGCCTCTGATTTGTTCTTCAGAGGGCCAATAACCATGACCATGTTTCGACCGTCGATGGTCGGAGTCGATTCGACAGAACCGAATTCCGCGACATCCTCGGCAAATCTTTGAAGCAGGCGCACACCCTGGTCGGGGCGGGACTGCTCACGCCCGCGGAACAAGATCATGGCTTTGACCTTGTCACCGGCCTTGAGGAATCCCTCGGCGCGCTTGCGCTTGGTTTCGTAGTCGTGCTTGTCAATCTTGAGGCGGAAGCGAACCTCTTTCAGGATCGTGTTCGCCTGGTTGCGCCTGGCTTCCTTGGCCTTCTGCGCAGCCTCGTACTTGAACTTGCCGTAATCCATGATCTTCGCGACTGGAGGCTTGGAGTTGGGAGCAACCTCAACCAAGTCCAGGTCGGCTTCCTGCGCGAGACGTAGGGCGACCTCGATTTTTACGACGCCGACCTGTTCTCCACCGGGGCCGACAAGACGAACTTCGGGGACGCGGATACGGTCATTGGTACGGGGATCGCTGATGCGTTTCTCCTCTGATCAAAGCGATGTACTTCGGCCGGTTCCCAACGGATGCTGGAAAGCGACGAGGAGGAAATTCACGCACCACAAGCGCCTGCGAATATTTCGCAAGGCTTGGCACGGCACCCTGACTACCCCCACGCTGGCGGCGTGGCGGCGGAGTGCGAACAACCCGGTAACCTAGTGAAGCGGTTAAGCGCGGGTGGGAGAATCTCCACTTTCGTCCTGAGATGTATATCTCAGAGCCCGAACGATCCTAACAGAGGAATGCAGTGAGCGACAGCTACGCCGATGAGGCAGCGAGGGATATCGCGGAAGTACCCGCGGTCGAGGTCATCACGACAACGGCAGTGCACCTCATGAGCGCAGCCGCAGTCAAGTGCGGGCTGGCCGACGACCCGGAGCAGCAGACGGATCTGGACGAGGCGCGCAAGCTCATCGACGCACTCGCGGGTCTCGTCACGGCAAGCGCCGCGCATCTCGGCGACCAGCACGCGCGCAGCCTGCGCGACGGCCTCCGTTCGCTGCAGCTCGCCTTCCGCGAGGCATCGCCGTTCCCGGATGAAATCGGCAAGGGTCCAGGCGAGAAGTACACCGGCCCGGTCAACTGAGGCGCTTAGTGCCGTCCGGCGATCGCGCGGCGCACGGCGGCGACGGTTGCGGCGATCTCGGCGCCATCCGTCGCCCAGTTGCTCACCGAGAAGCGCAGGACCTCACGGTCGCGCCAGCGTGAGGGTGACGCCAGGACCACACCATCCTTGCGAAGGCGCTGGCCGACGGCGATCGTGCGAGCGTCGTCCGGCATGGCCATGCAGACCTGGGTGTAGACGACGTCGTTGAGGATCTCGACACCGTCGAGCTCGGCCAGGCCACTCGCCAGCACTGACGCGTTCGACGCGAGGCCGTCGATGAGCTGTTCGACGCCGAGGCGGCCGAGCGAGGACAAGGCCGCCCAGAGCGGGACTCCCCTGGCGCGCCTGGAGAGTTCGGGAACCCTTTCGTGCGGGTCCGTCCCGGTCTCAGTGGGCTGAAGATAGTTCGCTCGCATGCCGAACGCCTCGTGCACGGCATCCGCGCTCGACACGATGGCGATTCCGCAGTCGTACGGCACGTTGAGCGTCTTGTGGCCATCGGTCGCCCACGAATCCGCCGCCTCATATCCGCGTGTCAGGTGCCGGAGCGCAGGGGTCGCACCCGCCCAGAGCCCGAATGCGCCGTCGATGTGCACCCAGGCGCCAGCTTCATGGGCCACCGCGATGGCCGCGCCGAAGTCGTCGAACGCGCCGGAGTGCACGTTCCCCGCCTGCAGGCAGACGATCGCGGGCCCGGTGCCTCTGGCGAGCTCCTCGCGAAGGCGGTCGACCACGATCCTGCCCTGGTCATCCGCGTCGATGACGATCGGCTCCCCGAGGCCCAGGTAGCGCCCGGCGATGTCGACCGACCCGTGTCGTTCTGCCCCGACGATGAAACGCACGCGCGGGCCGCCGAAGAGGCCATCGCGATTGACATCCCACCCCGCCTGCGCGAGCACGCGTTGGCGCCCAGCCGACATCCCCACAAAATTCGCCATGGTCGCGCCCGTGACGAAGCCGACCTCCGCTCGGGTGGGGAGGCCGAGGAGGTCGACGACCCACTCGCCGGCCAACTCTTCGACCGCGACGACTCCGGGCGTTACGGCGCGCATGCCGGAGTTCTGGTCCCAGGCGCTCACAAGCCAGTCAGCGGCGAGGGCGGCCGGGTATGTTCCGCCGATGACCCAGCCGTAGAAACGAGGCGACTGCATGGCCATGAGGCCTGGCTCAACCTCGGCGGCGAGACGGGTGATGACGTCGCGCGGGTCGTCCCCGTGGACCTGCAACTCACGACCAAGCGCCGACTTGACCTGTTCGACGCCGGAACTGGGTGGAATCGCCCGGTCGAACACGCCGTCGAGCCAGCGCTTCGAGATCTCGGCCGCGTCGTCGAGGACCTGGTCGTAGCGTCGAGCGTCCCCTGCGCTTGCCGCTTCGCCGGCTGCGTTATCGGATGTCACCAGTGCACCTGGTTTCCGCGCGCCTGGCGCGCACTCATCCGATTGTCCTCCGGGCCCCAATCCGACGTCAATCGCGGTCAGGCGTCAATCGCGGTGTGGGGCATCACTGCTGGCGTCTGCTCAGTCCGAGGCGATCAACTTCACTCTCAGCGAGTCGACGCGGACGGCGACCGTGTCGCTCGCGGCCCAGCGATGCGCGAGGCGGGCGAGCACGGCATCCAGCTCCTCCTGCGTCAGGCCTTCCGCGAGTTCCAGGCTCACGATGAGTTCCGGGCCCACGAGTCGCGCGTCCGGATCGCCCGCGATGAGGTGGACATCCTGTACCGCGAGCTCCGTCGAGATCGAATGGGCGAATGCCTCGAAGACCTCGGGGTCCAGATGGCTCGGAATCCAGGGCTGGGACTTCGCGATCGCCCAGAGCGCCGGTCGGCGGATGACGAACTCGGTCTCCGAGGTCGGGTCAAGTACCACGAGGTCGGTCTCTTCGCTCGCGGCGGCCAGCGCCACCCGTGCGCCGTCTGCTGGGACGGGCCGAGCGGCGGGATTCCACGCCTGCATTGCAGCGACCGAGGAGAAGACCGGGAGCACGTTGCGACCGTCCGGGCCCTCGACCGTCACGATCGAGAGTTCCTGGCTCTTGTCGACGAGCTGGCCGTGCTCGTTCTCGCTTGCCTCGCCGAGGTGGGCGACAAGCGGAATCAGCAACCGGGCGTCACGCAGCGCATCGACGACCACGCTCGCGTCGGTCTCGCGCGCGTGGAAGGAGCGGAGCGCGGCGATGAGCGCCTCCGATGCCGAGCCGTCGTCCCCTGCGAACGTGTTGGCATCGAAGTGCCTGCCCTCCCAGGGCTGGCCCGCGGAATCAGCGGCCTGCGACATCCAGTGCCTCTGGCAGTGTGAAGGCACCGGCGTAGAGCGCCTTGCCGACGATCGTTCCCTCGAGACCGAGCGGCACGAGCTCACGCAACGTGGCGATGTCAGCGAGGCTGGAGATGCCGCCTGAAGCAACGACGGGGCGATCGGTGCGTGCGAGAACCTGGCGGAGCAGGTCGACGTTCGGGCCCTGGAGCGTGCCGTCCTTGGTGACATCGGTGACGACGTAGCGCGCGCATCCGGCGTCCTCGAGGCGGTCGAGGACCTCCCACAGGTCGCCGCCCTCCTTGGTCCAGCCGCGTGCGGCGAGTGTCGTCCCTCGCACGTCGAGGCCGACTGCGATCGCCTCACCGTACTGCCCGATCACGCGCGCCGCCCACTCGGGATTTTCGAGCGCGGCGGTGCCCAGGTTGACGCGGGTGGCACCCATCTCGAGCGCCGCCTCCAGCGATGCATCGTCACGGATGCCTCCTGACAGTTCGACCCTGACGCCCGCGAGCTGGCGGACGACATCCGCAAGGAGCGCACGGTTGTCGCCTCGACCGAATGCGGCATCGAGATCCACGAGGTGGACCCACTCAGCGCCCTGGCTGGCCCAATCGACCGCGGCATCCACTGGGTTGCCGTAGTTCGTCTCGGTGCCGGCCTCACCTTGCGTGAGGCGAACGGCCTTGCCGTCGGCGACATCCACCGCCGGGAGGAGGACAAGGTGGGGCGTTGGGTTGGTTTCACTCATGACTGTCCTCGTTGTAGCGTGCCGAGCCAGTTCTTCAACAGGCGGATGCCGGCCTCCCCCGACTTCTCCGGGTGGAATTGGGTGGCGCTCAGCGGCCCGTTCTCGACCGCGGCGATGAAGCGAGATCCGTGCTCCGCCCACGTCACGCGCGGCGCGGGGAACGGCGGCGCGACCTCGAGCGTCCAGTCCTGGGCCGCGTAGGAGTGCACAAAGTAGAAACGCTCGTCGTGCAGGCCATCGAAGAGCACGGATTCGGCGGGCGCGTCGACGGTGTTCCAGCCCATGTGCGGAAGGATGTCGGCCTCGAGGATGTCGACCTCGCCTGGCCATTCGCCGAGCCCCGTCGTGTCGACGCCGCGCTCGACGCCGTGGTCGAAGAGCACCTGCATGCCGACGCAGATGCCGAGGACCGGCCGGCCGCCGGCGAGGCGGCGGTCGATGATCTCATCACCGCGCACGCCACGGAGCGACTCCATGACGGCGCTGAAAGCGCCGACACCCGGCACGACGAGGCCGTCTGCCGATTCGGCGCGCGCGCGATCCGCCGTCAGCTCGACTCGGGCCCCCGCGGCTTCGAGGGCCTTGACGGCCGAGTGAACGTTCCCGGTGCCGTAATCGAGGACGACGACGGAGGGTCCGGTCACAGTGCTCCCTTGGTAGACGGGATGCCAGAGACGCGGGGATCCAACGCCTTCGCCTGGCGGAACGCGCGCGCGAATGCCTTGAACTCGGCCTCGGCGATGTGGTGCGGATCCCGACCACCGAGCACCGTGATGTGCGTCGTGAGCCCCGCATTGAAGGTGATCGCCTCGAACACGTGGCGCATCATCGATCCCGTGAAGTGGCCACCGATCAGGTGGAACTCGAAACCGGCCGGTTCGCCACTGTGCACGAGGAACGGCCGTCCCGAAATGTCCACGACGGCCTGCACGAGGGCCTCGTCGAGTGGAACGAGCGCGTCGCCGAAGCGCGAAATCCCGGACTTGTCACCGAGCGCGGTGCGAATCGCCTGCCCGAGCACGATGCCGATGTCCTCCACGGTGTGGTGCACGTCGATCTCGATGTCACCCGTCGCGCGCACAGTGAGGTCGGTCAGCGAGTGCTTCGCAAAGGCCGTCAGCAGGTGATCGAAGAACGGCACGGACGACTGGATGCTCGCGCGCCCGGTGCCATCGAGGTCGAGCGAGAGCTCGATGCTGGACTCGCTCGTCTCGCGCTGGAGCTGGGCGGTGCGGTTCGCTGAGGTCATGACTGCGATTTTAGTGCCGCGAGGGCTTCGAGGAACGCCGTGGTCTCGGCCTCCGTGCCCGCCGTGACCCGCAAGTGCCCGGGGATGCCGACGTCGCGGATGAGGACACCCTGCTCCAGCAGCGCCTCGAACGTCGCGTGCGGGTCATCCACACCCCCGAACAAGACGAAGTTGCTCCCGGTGCGGTGTGCGATGTATCCGAGGGCGGGCAGCTCGCGCACGAGGCGATCGCGCTGGCCCTTGATCTCGTCGACCATGGCGAGCATTTCGCCTGAGTGCGCGAGCGCCGCGACCGCAGCAGCCTGCGTCAATGCCGAAAGGTGATACGGCAGTCGCACCAGGCGAAGCGCGTCCGTGACGGCCGGATCGGCGGCCAGGTAACCGACGCGAGCCCCGGCAAAGGCGAACGCCTTACTCATGGTTCGCGAGACCATAAGTCGCTCGCGTCCCGGCAGCAGAGTCAGAGCCGACGGCTGGTCGCTGGGCATGAACTCGGCATAGGCCTCGTCGACGACGACCATGCCGCGCGACGCGTCGTATGCCGCGACGATGGCTTCGATCGAAAGTGGCGTGCCCGTCGGATTGTTGGGAGAGCACAGTACGACGAGGTCTGGATCGGCGCGACGGATCGCGGACGCGACGGTCTCCGGCGAGAGCTCGAAGTCCTCGTCACGCGCTGCCGGAATCCACGCAGTACCGGTGCCGGACGCGAGGATCGAATACATCGAATACGTCGGAGCGAATCCGAGGAGGCTGCGCCCCGGCCCACCAAAGGCCTGCAGGATCTGCTGGATGACCTCATTGGAGCCGTTCGCGGCCCAGATGTTGGCAGGCGTCAGCCCGTGGCCGAGGTAGCCGGCGAGGCTCTCGCGGAGTTCGACGAACTCCCGATCGGGGTACCGGTTGACTCCACGAATCGCCTTCGCCACGGCCGCGAGGATGTCGCTCGCGACATCCTCTGGAATCGGATGCGTGTTCTCGTTGACGTTAAGAGCGACCGGGACGACCTTCTGCGGTGCGCCGTACGGGCGCTTACCCACAAGGTCGCCGCGAAGTGGCAGATCAGAAAGCGAAGTCACTCACCAATGCTAATCGGCTTGGCTACTTCGACGCGCTCGCGTACTGCGCTGGAATGGCCACCCGCTGGCCAGGCGTGACGACGGCGCTCTGCAGCTGGTTGAGCGAGACGATCTCGGCAATCACGTCACGAGGATCCGCGCTCGGCGCGACGTTCGTGGCAATGCTCCACAGCGATTGCCCCGACTGCACGGTCACGTAGTGGAACTGCACCGTCGAGCTCGTGTTCGTGGCAGCCGCGCCGCCACCGTTGACGGCGAAGAACAGAGCGCCGGCCACGAGCGGGATCGCCGCCAGCGTGGTGAAGACCACACGACCACGCCGCGTCAGGTGCAGGCGCGTGGCCGGTGTAGACGGGCGAAATGCGGCCGATACCGGAAATGTCGCTGCGCTCATGGTGTGATCCTCTCCAGAAATTTCGTACCAGACGACGAATGGATACGAAGCTTTGTTCCGAACATATCTTCGATTAATCGAATGGTCAAGCCTGCGCTCTGGTGAATTACGCCACGAATATCGCAACACACTCGAACACATGTTTGTTTCTGACCCATGGAATGGATACAGTTTCGATTGTCTGGACAACACACAACCAGGCACCACCGACATTCGGGTCTGCCGGGTGGGGGATGGTCACACTGAAAGGACCGACGGTGACGAACGAGAGCGGTGCAAGCGGGGGGCGCGGCGGAACCCGCAGGCGCAAGAACCTCAGTGACAAGCAGGTGTCGATTCTCGACTTCATCGCTCGCTCGGTCAGCCAGCGTGGCTATCCGCCGAGCATGCGCGAGATCGGAGACGCCGTCGGGCTCTCCTCTCTGTCAAGCGTCACGCACCAGCTCAACCAGCTCGAACTGAGCGGATACCTGCGCCGCGACCCGAACCGTCCACGCGCCCTCGAGATCCTGATCGACCTGCCGTCGACCAGCCAGGATTCGCTCGACTACGAGAACACGACGCCCGTGGGCGACGCGGCCATGGTGCCGCTCGTCGGTCGCATCGCGGCTGGCGTGCCCATCACGGCCGAGCAGCAGGTCGAAGAGGTCTTCCCCCTCCCCCGGCAACTCGTGGGCAACGGCGACCTCTTCATGCTCAAGGTCGTCGGAGAATCGATGATCGATGCTGCGATCTGCGACGGCGACTGGGTTGTCGTGCGCCAGCAGAAGACGGCGGAGAACGGCGATAT
>JAVECW010000036.1 GCA_030841285.1 Microbacteriaceae bacterium | reverse complement strand
AGCTCGACCGGCTTCGCTCCTTCGGAACGGAGCGCCCGATATCGTCCGAGCAGGTGCTCGTGGCGGCCGGTGAGCGGATGGACAGCCTCCTGTTCATCCTCGACGGTGTCGTCATGACCGCGGAGGACCCCGAGCCGGCATCAGCAAGCCTGGCCGCACACGCGGGGCGAGATCCTCGTGTCGGAGTCCACGGCCGAGGCCGGTTCGTCGGGGATGTCGGCGCGTTCGAGGGCCAGCCATCCTTCCTCACCGTGATCGTGCTGGAGTCCGGTCGTGTCCTCGAGGTACCGTTCCGGGAGCTCGAGCGGGTTGCCCGCGTGAATCCCGTGCTCGGTGACATCATCCTGCGTTCCTGCCTCGTACGCCGATCACTGCTCATCGGTATCGGCGCCGGTATGCGCATCGTGGGATCCTGCCATCTGCCGCGCACGCGCCAACTACTCGACTTCGTCGCCCGCAACAGGTTGCCGTACCGGCTCATCGACCTGGATCGGGACCCGCACGCGGAGGAGGTCATCCGCCGGCTCGGTATCCCACGCCGCGACGTCCCGATCGTGCTCCTCGGGCGCGACCGCGTTCTGCGCAGGGCGACGCCGGCGAAGCTCGCAGCCGCACTCGGTATCCGGGCCGCCCGCCCGACGACAAGGACCGACCTCGTTGTGATCGGAGGCGGGCCAGGCGGCCTCTCCGCCACCGTCACTGCGGCGGCGGATGGCCTGTCCGTCGTGCTCTGTGATGCGGTCGCCGTGGGCGGGCAGTCCGCCACCACCTCCCTCCTCGAGAATTACCTCGGCTTCCCGACCGGTATTTCCGGGGCCGAACTTGCCGAACGCGCCCACTTGCAGGTACGCAAATTCGGCGCGCAGGTCACCGTTCCGTCGCGGGCCAGGCAGGTCGAGCAACAGGCTGGCGAACTTCTCGTGCGGGTGACCGGTGGCGGCCGACTGCGAGCGCGGGCCATCGTCGTCGCGACGGGCGCCAGTTACCGCCGACTCAACGTATCCGGCATTGACAGGGTCGAGCCGAGCAGTGTCTTCTACGCCGCTACCATGCACGAGGCACGGATCTGCGGCACCCAACCCGTCGTCGTCGTCGGCGGTGGCAACTCCGCGGGCCAGGCAGCGCTCTTTCTCGCGGAGTCAGGGGCGCGCGTGTGTCTCGTCGTCCGCGGCGAATCGCTCGACAACGACATGTCGCGCTACCTCATCGACCGCATCGCGGACCACCCCGGCATCGACGTCATGCTGCGAACCGAGGTCTCCGAAGTGCTCGGTGAATCTGAATTGGATGGCGTCCGCGTGCAACCCGCGGACGGTGCTGGTCGTGAGCTGCCCGCCCGCTACCTCTTCGTGTTCATCGGCGCGGAGGCGCAAAGCAGCTGGCTCCCGGCAGAGGTCAGGCGGGACGAACGCGGCTACGTCGTGACCGGTAGCGCGCCGACGGGCAGCCCGGTCTGGCGGGACGTGGGGCGGCAACCTCTGCCGCTCGAGACCACCATTCCCGGCCTGTTCGCCATCGGCGACGTCCGCAGCGGATCGGTGAAAAGGATGTCAGCAGCGATCGGCGAGGGTGCATCCGTCGTTCGCATGGTTCACGATCACCTCGGCCCAGTTCGCGCCTAGCAGCGCCGACTCCCGACTGGCTCGCTCGCCTATGTGGCCGGCGCGGCATATGATGCCGCACTAAGGAATTCCACTCCCACGAATCGCTCGTCACCGACGACCCACGCGTCATGCCCCGGCGGGATCGTGTACGAGTCTCCCGCCGTGATCGTGGCCTTCGCGCCATCCGTCGTCTGCACTTCCAGCGTGCCTGAAACGCAGAAGCCGACGTGGTTGTTCTGGCAGGACTCGGTCTTGACGACGGGCTTGATGGATTCAGACCAGCGCCAACCCGGCTCGAAGCTGAATCGGCCGATCGTGTAGTCGCCGACCGTCACCAAGTCGATTTCGGACTTGTCCGGCCGGCGCTTCTCATCCGGGGAATTGTGCGACTTGACCGCTAGTGCCGTGACTGTGTTGGTTGACATGGCGTCCTCCTTTGGACTGGACGACGACGTCGTCTCGCCACAGATGGTTCACGTTCACCGGTGGGATGTCAAGGGGTCGCTGCACCCACGACGACCGGAGCGAGCGCCTACTTCAGAAAACGACGCACGAGGTTCGTGTCGGCGAGGTCGACGAGTTCGTCACCCCGACCGGACATGACAGTGCGGATCGCGTAGAGGGTGAATCCCTTGACCTGCTCGGCCGTAATCGCCGGCGGGATCGAGAGCTCCTGGCGTGCGGTCAGCACTTCGACGAGCGCAGGGCCTTGGTATGCGAATGCCTCGCGCAGCGCATCCTCGAGGTCGTCGGGGCGTTCGACTCGCTGCCCGTGCAGGCCGATGGCGCGGGCGACCTCCGCCAGGTTCGGGTTCTCGAGGTCGGTGGCGAACGTCACGATCCCTGCCGCCTTCATCTCAAGTTCGACGAAGTTGAGGGACGAGTTATTGAAGACGACGATCTTCACGGGGAGCTTGTTCTGCACGAGCGTGAGAAGCTCGCCGAGCCCCATGGCCAGGCCGCCATCGCCGGACAGAGAGACGACCTGCCGACCCGGGTATGCGGACTGGGCTCCGATGGCGTGCGGGACGCCGGTCGCCATGGTGCCGTGGTTGAACGACCCGAGCAGTCGGCGCTTGCCGTTCATGGTCAGGTAACGGCACGCCCAGACGACCGGGGAACCGACATCGGTCGTGAAGACCGCGTCCTCGTCCGCAAGCTCATCGACGAGCCGCGCCACGTATTGCGGGTGGATGGGCGTGCGATTGTGGTCGTTGACAGCGAGGTCGTCGAGGCGCTCCCTGGACTTCGTGTAATGCGACACCGAGTCGTCGAGATGCTTGCTGTCGGAGTTGAGGCCAACCAAGGGAATCAGCGCATCAAGCGTGTCCTTCACGGTGCCGACGAGTCCGAGATCGACGCGCCTGCGGCGACCGAGGTGTTCCCCTCGGATATCGACCTGGATGACCGTCGCGTCCTCCGGATAGAACTGCTGGTATGGGAAATCCGTGCCGAGCATCAGCAAGACGTCACAGCTGAGCATGGCGCGGTATCCGGATGCGAATCCGAGCAGGCCGGTCATGCCCACGTCATAGGGGTTGTCGTACTCGATGCGATCCTTACCGCGCAATGCGTGCACGATGGGCGCCTTCAGCTTGGCGGCAAGCGCGATGAGCTCGTCGTGAGCGCCCGCGACACCCGCACCGCCGAGGATCGTCACGCGCTTCGCGCCGTTCAGAAGTGTCGCCGCTCGCTGCAGCTCGTCGTCGGATGGACGCGTGATCGGCTCGGCCCGCCTGACAATCGCGATCGGCCTCTTGGCCTCGTCCTGCCTGAGGAAGATGTCTCCCGGGATGACGACCACAGCAACCCCCCTGCGCTCGACGGCAGCCCGCATCGCGATTTCAAGGATGCGGGGGAGTTGGGACACATCGCTGACGAGCTCCGCATAAACACTGCATTCCTTGAACATGAGCTGCGGATGCGTCTCCTGGAAGTACTCGGAGCCGATCTCGGCGATCGGGATCTGAGCCGCGATCGCGAGAACGGGCACACGGCTCCGGTTCGCGTCGAAGAGTCCATTGACCAGGTGGAGGTTTCCGGGTCCGCAACTGCCGACGCAGACCGCGAGTTCATCTGTCAGCCCGGCCTCGGCCGCCGCCGCGAAGGCGGCGTTCTCTTCATGGCGAACGTGCTCCCACGTGATGTCGCCATCACGCCTGAGTGCGTCCGTAAACCCATTGAGAGAGTCACCCGGAAGCCCATAAACGCGGGAAATCCCGCTTGCCTTGAGCGTTGCTACTACGGTGTCGGCGACTGTTGCCATTGTGAGGCTCCGTCCAGTGGTGCTTACTTAGCCGACGCTAAACCCGGCCTCCGGCACAGTCAAACCGGACCCAGCGAACGCTCAGCCCCCGAGTCGCGCGACGATCGTCTGAGCCTCTGACCAGTATGCGTCGTAGTAATTCGGGTCAGCATTGACTTGGACCTGGTGAGCGGCCAGCGAGGGACTCATCGCTGCCCATCCATTGATCGAGACAAGCTTCTTGAAGAAGTTCGTCGCCGAGATGGTGGGGTCCATCCGGTCCGCCAGGGTGCCCCAGGCGCCGTTGTCACGCTGTTGGAAGAGGCCGCGGCTATCCACCCCCGCTGCGTCGCCATAGTTGAGCACCTGAAGGTGTGACTCGCCGATCGCGGTCATGACTCCGATCTCCTGCGCCTGCGCGCCGAGACCGAGCACCCGGGCTGCGTTGATGATGTATGCCGCATTGACGAGGCGATCCTGGCAGAAACCCGCGACAGGGCCGGCGGGCACGGAGATCGTGCCGACAGCCGTCGGAGCGACCGTCGGGCAGGGCGGCGGGGGAGGAGCGGCCTGCACGCCCGTCCCGGGGAACACCCCGGACAACATGTGAAAAGCGAACACCCCGCCGCCCACCATGGCGACGACGACGAGAGTGACAACAAAGAGCACTACAGTCTTCATTCCTGCCCCTCGATCGTCATTGGCGCCCGAGAGCGCAGCCCGCTGGATGCCGTGATCGACAGTAATGCACAAGGCTTGTGCGGCCGCTGACCGCGCTCTGGGAGGGACCTGCGCCGCGATCAGAGTGCGTACAGGTGTGAATCGTTTGTCTGAGCGTCGGCTCGTCCTGCGTCACGCGAACGGTTATGGCGCAGTACTAGCCAGAGAGCGAGCAGTCCGATGACGGAGACGATGACGACACCGGCCACGTAGCACGCGGAGGCGAGCGCCGATACGGCCTCCGCGCTGCCAGGGCGCAGGAATCCGAATCGCAGCAATGGATCGACGTTTCCGGTCAGCAACAGGGCGAGGAACGATGCGATCCCGCTCATCGAGTCCCAGAGGCCATGCAGGATGGAGACACCCACGAACGCCAGGATGATTCCGAACGTGAATCGATAGCGCGGTCTCTCTCGCGCGGCCGCGAAGAGGACGGCACCAACGATCGCGGTCCAGAGAACGTGACCAACGGGTGTGAGGATTGAGCGAAGTACCTCTGTCTGCAACATCGAGACGAGGTTGATTCCTCCTGGTGTCAGAGCCGCGTTGAATGCGTATCCGGCCGATTCAAACGCGGCAAAGCCCGCGCCGACCGTGGCGCCGAGGAGGGCACCCTGCCTGGCGGTCTTCGGAACGACCCTGAACCCGATTACGACAAGGATCACTGCTTTGACGAACTCCTCGATGAACCCAACTCCCAGGTAGGTCCACACGGTGGGACGCAGATTCACCTCAAGCAGCGACGCTCCAAGCACGCCGAACACGCCACTCACGACGAATGCGAGCATGAGCTCGGTCCCTGTCATGTTTCCCGTGACCCGCTCCGCGGCGAACAAGACAACGCAGAATGGCACCAAAAAGCTGCCGAGGAGGATGAGTGTCGGGATCAGGTTGGAGTTGAGCGTGGCCGCTGTGACGGCGATCGTGGCCGCCCACAGCCCCAATCCGACCAGGAGCGCCTTCCACCACCAGCCGTGCCGGCGCGTTCGCTTTGCCGGAACCAGTACAGTCATGTCAACCTCCCGATGGAGCCGATTGCACAGGGCGCGAGCCAAGGCTGGAGCGTCGAAGACCCACGAAGTGGCTCGACCAGTCTTGTTCAAACCCCCGGTCGTTACAATGCTCAAACCTCTCCGTTCGACGGGGCACCGCCCTAGGATGGTGGCCTCGGAGAGGAACACGGATGACCACGAGCAGGCTCGAAGCCTTCAGTGACGCCGTCCTGGCCATCGCCATTACCATCATGGTCCTCGACCTCCGACCGCCCACGGAACCGACATGGTCCGGCTTGCTGTCGACGCTTCCGATCTTCCTCAGCTACGTGCTCAGCTTCGTCTACCTCGGGATCTACTGGAACAACCACCATCACATGCTCCAGCTCGCCGGTACCGTGAACGGCGGGATCCTCTGGGCGAATCTGCACCTGTTGTTCTGGCTTTCACTCATCCCATTCACCACGCGGTGGATGGACGAGACCGGCTTCGTGCAGGTGCCTGTGATGCTCTATGGAATCAATCTGCTGTTTTCTGCCATCGCGTATTTCGTCCTGCAAAGAGCGTTCATTTCGCATCAGGGCACCGAAGGCCCACTTGCGAAGGCGCTCGGCCGGGACTGGAAAGGCAAGCTCTCACCACTGATCTACGTCGCCGGGCTCGCTCTGGCCCTTGTCCTGCCTGCGCTCGGCCTGCTGGCATACACCGTTGTTGCCCTGATCTGGCTTGTCCCTGATCGTCGTCTCGAGCGCTATACCCGAGCGTTGGATGGCTCCTAGCGCGTGATGATCACCTTCAGTGCATTCGTCTCGGCTGCTCGAGAGAACGTGTCGTAGGCATCGATGATTTGGTCGAAGGTGAAGTGATGAGTACCGAACTTCTCAGCGGCGATCTTCTTCTGGGCCACGAGCTTGAGCAACATGGGCGTGGTGTTGGTGTTGACCAATCCCATGCTGATGCTGATGTTCTGGATCCATAGACTCTCCAGGTGCAACTCGACGGGCTTCCCGTGGACGCCGATGTTCGCCACGTGGCCACCGGGACGCACTACCTCGGTCGCCATGCCAAAGGTCGGCGGAATTCCGACGGCCTCGATGGCGACATCCACTCCCGCTCCGTCGGTGAGGGCGAACACCTGCTCCTTCCAGTCGGACGCGCCGGAGTTGACGACGTCGGTCGCGCCGAACTCCCTTGCCTTCTCCAGCCGGTTCTGGTCCAGGTCGACGGCGACGATCGTCGCCGCCCCGTAGAACCCAGCCGTGATGATGGCGGCCAGGCCGACGGGGCCAGCCCCGATCACCGCAACCACGTCGCCCGGCTTGACATTGCCGTACTGGACGCCGATCTCGAAGCCCGTCGGCAGGATGTCGGAGAGCATGACTGCCTCATCGTCGCTGACGCCCGCTGGCAGCTTGTAGAGCGAATTCTCCGCATACGGCACTCGGACGTACTCGGCCTGCGTCCCATCGATCAGGTGGCCGAAGATCCAGCCGATCCCTGACACTCCCTCGTCTCCCAGGCAGTGCGAATAGAGCCCTGCCTTGCAGTTGACGCAGTGCCCGCAGGACTTGATACAGGAGATGATGACCCGATCGCCGACTGCGAGGCTGTCGACGGACGAACCCACCTCGGTGATCGTGCCGACGCCTTCATGGCCGAGAACTCGGCCTTCTTCCACCGCTGGCACATCACCCTTGAGGATGTGCAGGTCAGTTCCGCAGATGGTCGTCGTTTCAACCCGCACGATCACATCGGTGGCATGAACAATTTTCGGTTCGGGGACCTCTACCCAGGACTTCTTGCCCGGACCGCCGTACACAAGCGCTTTCACGATTTCTCCCTCAGTTGGGGTCGGCGTGCGCGACTGGTGTCGACCGAGACTGCGGGTGCATCAACCGCGACGATCAGATCATTCGCGACTCAGTAATGCTTCGCGTTTCAATATACGCTCACCCTTCGGCTCTCAGAGGGCGAGTTAGAAGCCGACTACCGCGTGCGGAACGTATGCGGCTTCGAGACGCGTTCGCTCGTCGTCACTGAGAACGATGTCGAGTGACGCGACGGCATCCTCGAGGTGGCTGAGCTTGGTCGCGCCGACGATTGGTGCCGTCACGACGGGATTCGCCGACACCCACGCCAGGGCGATCTGGGCGCGCGAAACACCGCGCTCCTCGGCGATGAGCGCGACCGCTTCGGCGACCTTCCGGTCCGACTCCTCTGCCTGCTGGTAGAGGGTGCCGCCGTATGCATCCTGGTCCTGCCGGTTGCTCGACTCATCCCAGTCCCGGGTGAGACGGCCACGAGCGAGCGGGCTCCACGGGACCACCCCGATCTTCTCGTCGGCACAGAGCGGATACATCTCGCGCTCCTCTTCGCGGTTGATCAGGTTGTAGTGGTCCTGCATGGTGATGAAGCGGGCCCAGCCATGCGCGGTCTGGGCGTGAAGCGCCTTGGAGAACTGCCAGGCGTACATCGAAGACGCACCGAGGTAGCGGACTTTGCCCGCCCGCACGACGGCATCGAGCGTCTCGAGCGTTTCCTCCATCGGCGTATTCGGGTCCCAGCGGTGGATCTGGTAGAGGTCGATGTAGTCGGTTCCGAGGCGGCGCAGGCTCTCGTCCACCTGCCACAGGATGTGCTTGCGGGAGAGGCCGCGGCCGTTGGGGCCTTCAGCCATTTCGCCGTGAACCTTCGTCGCGACGACGACTTCTTCGCGCCTGGCGCCGAGATCGGTCAGAGCACGGCCGAGGATCTCCTCGCTTGAGCCCGCCGAATAGATGTTCGCGGTGTCGAAGAAGTTGATGCCCAGCTCGATCGCACGACGGAAGAACGGCCGCGACTCTTCCTCTGTGAGCGACCACGGGTGCGATCCGCGACCCGGCTCGCCGTAACTCATGCAGCCCAGGGCGATGGCCGAGACATCCGTACCGGTGTGGCCTAGCTTGACGTACTTCATTCGTATTCCTCCGCAGATCGGTTACCCACAAAATGCTATCGACCGAACTTTGCCGTCAGCTCAACGCCGGATAGCGTTGGGTGTCAGAGGAGACCATGAACACCGACCTTTCAGCCGCCGGGCGCACTCTCCGGAGCGCAAGCGTGCAATTCGAACCGCGGCCGGACGACAAGGGGTTCAATCTCGCCCGGATGCGCGAGTTCGTTGACACCGCCTCACTCGATGGCGTGCAGCTCGTCGTGTTCCCCGAGATGTGCTCCATCGGATACTGGCACCTGCGCAACTACTCGCTCGAACAGCTGCGCGCGGTCGCCGAGCCCCAGGATGGCCCAACCGTCACCGCCATCCGCGAGCTCGCAACGAGCCTCGGCCTCGGCATCGGCGTCGGCTTCCTCGAAGCCAGCCAGGACGGCCGGCTCTACAACAGCTATGCGGTGTGCCTGCCTGACGGCACCGTGCACTGCCACCGGAAGCTGCATGCCTTCGAAAATGTCGAGATCGAGAGTGGAGACTCGTTCACGGTCTTCGACACCCCCTGGGGAGTGCGGGCCGCGATCCTGATCTGCTGGGATAACAACCTCGTCGAGAACGTTCGAGCCGTCGCGCTCGACGGTGCAGAGCTGCTGATCGCGCCCCACCAGACGGGCGGCACGAACTCCAGGAGCCCGCACGGCATGAAGCCCGTTCCGGTCGAGCTGTGGGAGAACCGGCACGAGGATCCACAAGCGATTGTGGATGCGTTTCAGGGGCCGAGCGGTCGCGGCTGGCTGATGCGATGGCTGCCCGCCCGCGCCCATGACAACGGGCTCTTCCTCATTTTCAGCAACGGGGTCGGTCGTGACGATGACGAGATCCGAACCGGGAACGCCATGATCCTGGACCCGTACGGCCGGATCATCGCTGAGAGCACCGCGGCTGCCGACGACATGGTGGTCGCCGACCTGGACCTCGACCTGCTCCCGCTCAGCACCGGCAGACGGTGGAACCAAGGTCGGCGACCGGAGCTGTACGGCATCCTCATGGAACGAACCGGGCAGGAGCGGGATGCGCGTGCCACCCGGTTCTCCGCGGAGCCAGTGCCTCGACCCACGCGCCCACGGTCGGAAGAGGAGCACACGCGGTGACGATCGCAATCATCGGCCCCGGCTACATGGGACGAACGCACGCCGAAGCCTGGTCGAATCTCGGCTACGCCGATCGGATCACGTACGTCGTGGGGCGGAGCGAGCGGGCACCGTTCGAGCACGCGCCGGCGGCCAGATTCGTCACCGACCTCGACGAGGTTCTCCTCGACCAGGAAGTGGATGTCGTCTCCATCTGCACCCCGACTCCGAGTCACGCCGACATCGCGATCAGGGCGCTTGGCGCAGGCAAGCACGTGCTGCTCGAAAAGCCGATCGCCCTGACCGTTGACGACGCCCTTGCGATCCGGGCTGCGGCACGGCAGAGCGGCCGCGTGCTCATGGTCGCGCATGTCGTTCGCTTCTTCGCCGGATACGAGCTGCTCCGACACGCGTGGGAAGACGATCGGGTGGGGCGCGTGGTCTCGGCCCGCGCTATCCGCATGCTCGCCTCTCCGGAGACCGCCTGGCTGCTCGACGAATCGCAGTCCGGGGGAGCGCCCGTCGACGTCAGCATCCACGACTTCGACCAGGTCAACCTCTTTCTCGGCACCCCGATCGCTGTCACGGCGACCCGCCTCGACCCGGATGGACCAATCGAGACCACGATCGAATACCGCGACGGAGGAATCGGCCAGGTACTCACCTACACCTCGGCACCCGCCGGAGTCCCGTTCACGAGTGCGCTCGAACTCATCGGAACGCGGGGGGTCGCCAGTTATCGACTGGCCGCGATCTCTGCCACTGAGGCCTCCGTGACAGAGGCGGATGTCGCCCCATCCGACCTGAACACATATCGGCTGGTCAATGCCGACGAATCGATCGCGATCGCGGTGACGGACAACCAGCCGTACACCCGACAGATCGAGTACTTCCTCTCCTGCATTGCCGCGAATTCCGAGCCGCTCTTCTCGCCGACAGACGCTGCGATCGCCGCGCTCGAAGTCTCGCTGGCCACGCGAGAGTCGCTCGCGAGCGGAACGAGGATCGAGCTTCGGACCAGCGTCGGCGCCTAGTCGCAGTTACGCCGGACGTGCATGCTGGCTACGATGGGTCGCGACCCGTCGGGTCCAGCTCGTCAGGCGTGAGTACAAGGGAGTACGCGATGCAGAAGATCAGTCCGTTCCTCTGGTTCGACGACCAAGCCGAGGACGCCGCGAACTACTACGTTTCGATCTTCAAGAATTCCAGGATCGTCAACGTCTCTCGCTACGGCGAGGGCGCTCCCGCCCCTGCCGGCACGGCCATGTCGGTGACGTTCGAACTCGATGGACTCGAGTTCCAGGCCCTGAACGCCGGTCCGGTATTCACGTTTACCGAGGCGATCTCGTTCTTTGTCAATGCAGACTCCCAGGAGGAGATCGACGATCTCTGGGAGAAGCTCACGAGCGGCGGCGGCGAACCTGGCCAGTGCGGTTGGCTCAAGGACAAATACGGACTGTCCTGGCAGATCGTTCCTCCCGTCCTCGGCGACCTGCTGAGTGATAAAGATCCCGCACGCGCCGGCAGGGCGATGCAGGCGATGCTCGGGATGACGAAGCTCGACATCGCGGCGCTCAAAGCGGCGGCGGACGCCGGATAATTTGAACGAACTTCACATTCTCCTTGCGCAGTGTCAGCGGTGGCGGATACGGTCGCCGCATGAGCTTCATTGAAGCGCGGGGCCTGACGAAGACGTACACACCTCGCGGTGCAGGGCCCGTGCACGCTCTCGACGGGCTCGACCTCGAGGTCCCGAAGGGCACGGTTACTGCCCTGCTCGGCCCGAACGGCGCGGGCAAGACCACGACCGTCAAGGTACTCACGACCCTCATCGAGCCGGATTCCGGCACGGCCAGCATCGGCGACATCGACGTGCTGGAGCATCCGGATCGCATCCGCCCGATGATCGGCGTCTCCGGCCAGTACGCAGCGGTCGACGAGAACCTGACGGGCTTCGAGAACCTCGACATGGTCGGCCGGCTCTACCACCTGGGCGCAAAGCGGTCGCGCGCCCGCGCCAAAGAGCTCATCGACCTCTTCGACCTGAGCGAGGCGCAGAACCGACCCGTCAAGGGATTCTCCGGCGGAATGCGCAGACGCATCGACCTCGCGGGTGCGCTCGTCACCCGCCCGGAGGTACTGTTCCTCGATGAGCCGACGACCGGGCTCGACCCACGCGGCCGACTCGGCATGTGGGACATCATCACGACGCTCGCGGGGGAGGGCACGACCGTGCTCCTCACGACCCAATACCTCGAAGAGGCCGACCAGCTCGCCGACAGCATCTCCGTGATCGACGATGGCAAGGTCATCGCCAAGGGCACCTCCGATGAACTCAAGGCCTCGATCGGCGGCCAGCGCATCGAGATCAACCTCGTGGAGGTGGGCGACAGTGAGATCGCGATCGAGATCCTCAGGCGCTTCGGGCATTCCGAGCCGACGGTGACGGCCGACGGCCGCCAGCTCACGGTGAAGGCGGAAGATGCGCCGGTCGCACTCCAGGCCGTCCTCGCCGAATTCGGTGCGCGGGGCATCCGGCTCTATGACGCCGGTATGCGTCGACCCACCCTCGACGATGTCTTTCTGCGACTGACCGGCCACATGGCCTCCGACGAGGCGGCCCAGGAAGAGGGCACGGCGGCGAAGAAATCCGCGAGGGCAGCGAGGAAGGAAGGCAAGAAGGCATGAGTACGACGACAACACACGCGGCAGCTGCAGTGGTCACCGCGCCCGCACCCGAGCCCATCGCGCACTCCGCGATTGCGAACTGGTTCTCAGACGGATGGATCACCACACGGCGCAACCTGATCAAGATCAAGCGGGTGCCAGACATCGTGGTCTTCACGACTCTGCAGCCGATCATGTTCGTCCTGCTGTTCACCTACGTCTATGCGGGAGTGATCAAGATTCCCGGCAGCAGCTACAACGAATTCATCATGGCCGGCATTTTCGCGCAGACGGTGGTCTTCGGCTCGACATACTCGGGCTCCGCGATGGCACATGACCTCAAGGACGGCATCATCGATCGGTTCCGTACGCTGCCGATGAGCCCGTCCGCCGTTCTGATCGGTCGCACGAACGGCGACCTCATGATCAACACGATCTCGATGGCCGTGATGATGGCCACGGGCCTGATCGTTGGCTGGCGCATCCGATCGAGTTTTCTCGAGGCCCTCGCAGCCATCAGCCTGCTTCTGCTCTTCGCATATGCCTTCTCCTGGGTGATGGCCTTCCTCGGTATGAGCGTGCGCAGCCCGGAAATCATCAACAACGCGTCGTTCCTCATACTGTTCCCGCTCACGTTCATCTCGAACGCCTTCGTTCCGAGCGACACCCTGCCGACGCCGTTGCGCATCTTCGCCGAATACAACCCCGTCTCCGCGCTTGTGCAAGCGGCGCGACGCCTCTTCGGCAACGTGCCGCCCAACACACCCGTATCGGATGTCTGGAGCATGCAGAATCCGGAACTCACCGTGCTCATCGGCATCGCGGCGTTGCTCATCATCTTCGTGCCGCTGTCGATCCGGAAGTTCGGGAAGGTCAGCTCGCGCTGACCGCGACGCTGCGTCAGTCAGCGGCCGGCCGCGTAGCCCTGCGCCGATCGCGGGTTGGCCGCAGCCGAGAGTAGGCCGGTCTCCTGGTCGATCCCGACCGAGGAGATGCGACCAAGCGACCAATCGCCGGCTCGCGTGACACGGTGGCCTCGCCGTTCGAGCTCCTCGATGACCTCGTCGCCGAGGCGATCTTCGACGACCGCCTCACCGGGAGTCCAGGTGCGCGGCCAGAATGAACCGGGGAACGATGTCGAATGGAACGCCGGGGCGTCGATGGCCTGCTGTGGCGAGTATCCGCCGACGATCGTGCGCAGCAGGTACAACAGTTGCCACTGGTCCTGCTGGTCGCCGCCGGGGGAGCCGACCGCGGCGACCGGCCGGCCATCCTTCAGCACGAGGGTCGGCGTGAGAGTCGTGCGCGGGCGCTTGCCCGGCGTGAGTGTCGACGGCGACCCGTGCTCGAGCCACGTCATCTGCAGCCGCGAACCGAGGCAGAATCCGAGCTCGGGGATCGTGGGCGACGACTGCAGCCAACCGCCGGACGGCGTCGCGGAGATGATGTTGCCCCACTGGTCGATGACGTCGATGTGGCAGGTGTCCCCGCGGGTGACGCCGCTGCTCGAGACGGTCGGTTCGCCGACGCCTGCGACCGCAACCAGAGGCTGCTCCGTTCGAAGTGGTGGGAGGTAAGGCACGTAACCCGGCACGCTGCCTGGCCGAATCTCGTGCGAGGCGGTCTCGC
This sequence comes from Microbacteriaceae bacterium, assembly GCA_030841285.1. Lineage (GTDB taxonomy): Bacteria > Actinomycetota > Actinomycetes > Actinomycetales > Microbacteriaceae > JAUZGC01. The sequence goes on along the minus strand of JAVECW010000036.1, from coordinate 352 downwards.
CGATGAGCGTGCGGCGTTCGCGTGCATAGTCGTCGGACAGCAGGTAGTCCAACGGCACGTCGGTGTCGCCGTAGTACGCCTCGCGGTCGGCGAGCGCGAGCTTCTGGGCCTCGAGGATCGTGTGGGCGCCGAGTGCGGTCGACGGGTCGAGGTACTCATCATCGAAGCCGCCGAGGATGGCGAGCGTCTGGAGCAGGGCAGGTCCCTGGCCCCAGGGCCCGGTCTTGGCAATCGTGTGCCCACGGAACGTCACGGTCGCCGCCGGCTCGAATCCGGCCTCGAATCCGGCCAGGTCCGACGCGCTCAGGACCCCGGCGTGGTCCGTGCCGGAGGAGTGGCGGTGCGGTGTCCG
>JAVECW010000016.1 GCA_030841285.1 Microbacteriaceae bacterium | reverse complement strand
GCGACGTGTAGAGCCCATCGGCCTGCTTTCGTCGAAGCCACTGGCGCCACATCCAGCGACCAAGCAGAAGGAAGAAGACTCCAAGCGGTAGGGCGGTCAGAAAGTATCCGCGCCCCAGGTCTGCTTTGGTGATGAATGCAACGATCGCAAGGACACCGAAGAGACGAATTGTCGCGTCCGCGATTCGCTTGTATTCGGTTGTTCCCGCCCCAATATTCTTGTGGTCGCGCGCCGCAAAGAGGTCCAGGAACAGCATCCACAGGACCACGAGCACCACCGAAACCGTCGTGTAGGTGATCCTGAACCAGCGCGGGTCAGAATTGGAACTCGCCAGTTCGACGACTCCGCTATCCAGCCAGAGGAGTTGGGAGATAAAGAACGCGGTAGCGATAACAGCCAGGTCCGTGATGAACAGGCGTCGAGCGTAGAAGTGCTTCCAGGTGCGCGCCTTCGCCTGGGCATTCACTGCCTGCGCACGATCGAGCGTTTCGGTCACGCTCCGCCTTCCCCACGGTGATGCCTCGAGTGGCAGCGCCTCAACGTATCTTGACATAAATGGACAGACACTTCTGTGCACTTCGCGTACCCCGTGGTGGGGTCCCGGGCATCCAAAAACTGTCAATGTGTAGATAATATCCTGAGGATTTACCTTTCCTGTACGACACGCACTGGTTCGTGTGCGTGCACACGCATCGCGGGGAAATCCCATCGGAAGGCCAACCGGTGGGCTCGCTGATCCTCGGTGCCATCGCGTGGCTCTTAGGGTCGATGAATCGCGCAATGCCGGGCGCCTCGGCACCATTCGGCATGGGAAGCAGGCGCCGCTCAGCGCGCGAACTCAGGTGAAATCGGGGTCAGGCTCTGTCGTGTACGCGGGCGCAGCGGCTGGCTCGATCGGCCAGCGGCGCCTCCCGTTGTTGAGCACACCATGGCTCTCCTGCAGGTAGCAGGCACCGCACAGGGACTCATAAGTCACCTCTCGGGTGCCGGCTTCGCTGACCTCGACCGAGGTGTCGATGGCAACCTGGTCGCCGTCGAACACGAAAACCCCGTCGATCTTGCGCGCGTTGAAGATCGCCTTGCGGCCGCAGCGACAGATCGTCTTGAGTTCCTCGAGACTATGCGCGATCTCGAGCAGCCGGCGACTTCCGGGGAACGCGACCGTCTGGAAGTCGGTGCGGATGCCGTATGCGATAACCGGGATGTTCTCAAGGATCGCGATCCGCAGCAGGTCGTCAACCTGTGCCTCGCTGAGGAACTGGGCTTCGTCGACGAGCAGGCAGCTCACGTCGCGGTTGAAGCGCTTGATAACGCGCTCTCGGTCATGCTGGAACTTGCCGTAGGCATCCGCATCGGGCGTGAGCACAAAGTCGACGTCGCGCGTGACACCGAGGCGGGACAGGATGCCCATGTCGCCCTTTGTGTCGACGGCGGGCTTGGTGAGCAGCACGCGGTGACCGCGCTCCTCGTAGTTGTACGCGGCCTGCAACATCGCAGTGCTCTTGCCGCTGTTCATCGCTCCGAAGCGGAAATACAGTTTTGCCACAAGCCGATCCTATGGTGTGGTGCGGCTCCCGCGTCGGAGGCTAAGCGAGGTACCCGTCCTCTGCCGCGCGACGCACCAGGTCGGCACGCGTGCTCGTCGGCCGGCCCGCCCTGCCATACTTCTCGCGGACACGGCGCAGGTAGGTCTTTGCCGTCTCGTACTGCACATTCATCTCGGCGGCGACCTCACCCGTCGTGCGGCCGTTCACGTAGAGGGACAGCGCCGATCGCTCTCCGTCACTGAGTTGCGGGCGAACGACCGACGCGACACCGACCGGGAGCGGGCGCCAATCCTGCGTTGGTTCGATCTCACCATCAAGTCCCATGACCGTTCGGGCGACAGCCATCACCTCATGCAGGGGTTGGGACTTCGTCAGGTACGCGGATGCGCCGGCATCGAGCGCGCGATCACGATCCGGCTGTGCATCGAATGCGCTCAGGACGATGACCTTCGCGCCCGCCGCTCGGCAGGTGCGAACGCGCGCCTCGATCGAGACGGTCTCGCGAAGCTGCAAGTCCATGATCACGAGGCTCGTCGGAAACGCTTCGCTGTGCACGAGATCGAGCCACGTGCTCGCCCTCAGCACGAGGTCGAACTCTGGCGCATTGACTCGAATCCAACTGGAGAGGCTGTCTAGCAGAAGCTCGTGATCGTCGAGCAGCGCGAGGCGGACTGGAGCGCCCCCGAGCGCCATGTCACGTCTGGTCATAAAAAAACTGTAGTGCCACGTCCCCCTGGTGAACGCGAAGGCGCGCATCCTGGGCCACCACGCGCAGAACGCTCAGGTATGGGAGGAGCTCGGCTTTGATCGCGCGACCCGATGCCTCGACGTGCGCCACAAGCGTGAGGTGGCACCGGCTCGTGGTCCGCTCGATTGTCACGGAGAGTGTGCGAGTGTCGAATCCGACGCCGCGCGATATCACCAGGAGGATCGCCGAGAGAGTGCCTCGCTGCTCGGTGGTCATGAACTCGGCCAGGCGATCCGGGTCCCTGAGCGGGGAGCTCAGGCATTGCGGGCTCGCGCCCGATTGGACGATCGTCCTCGCAATCGCCTCATCCAGCCAACTGCGTTCGACGGTTGCGACCGCAGATCGGCGCAGTGATATGGCGATCTCCCTCGCCCGTGCGATGTCGGCTTCCGTGACCTCGTCGCGCTGGAGCAGGTCGGTGAAGAAGGGCACGGCTTCCTGGTTGAGCAGGGCCACCTGCTCTTGGTGCACGACCCGTGCCGCCCCCTCGCGTATTTCCGGTTCCAGTCGCTCGATGGCCCGACGGGCCGTTGCGCGCCAACTCAGCACCGCCGCTGTCGTGACTTTCGTGCTTCCCGTCGCAGCGAGGCTGAACGCGAGGATGGGTGTCGCTGCAACCGTGGCGTACAGGACAGGGGTCCCCGCGATCACGAGAAAAGGCGTCTCCGCCGCCGCTATTCCCCCGACGATTGCCGCAGAAATCACGCTGGAGATGATGATCTCCCCCGGCGGACGGAAACTCGACATCGCCGCCAGGAGGAGTCCAATCGCGATCTGCCCCCAGTTGTCCTGGATGAGATGGTCGGCGCCCCACACCGAGGCCGCAAAGAGGATGCACGCAACGATTGTGAGCCCGATGACGAGCACGTGCGTACCCCCTCTCATCGGCGAGACGCCCGGTTGCGCGGCAACGATGAAGATCACGGCCGCGGCCACGAGCACCAGGATCGCGGCAATCGCGGCCAGAGGATTCACGATCTGGTCCTCGTGCGCGATCGTCGAAATGATCGCGTAGCAGACAGCGAAAGCGCAGACGAGGGACACAATGGGCCGTAGCGCGAACACTGCAATCGGGTCCAGTTGCTCTGGCGTACGCTCGAGCCTCACAATGCGACCTCGACGTCGCGCCCATCCAGGGTCGGAACGAGCAACATGACCGATGTTCCTACATCCGGGGCCGACCAGATCGTGACGCGACCTCCGACGCGCGCGATCCGGTCGTGCACCGAATTCCTGAGGCCGAGCCGGTCCTCGTGGTCGTCCGATTGCACATATCCGCGGCCTGAATCCGCGACCAGCACGGAGACTTCGCTCTCGGACGCGGCAATTGCCACGTCTGCTGCCGGACTGCCCGAGTGCCTGAGTACGTTGACCAGGCACTGGCGAACGGCAAGGCCGATTGCACGGCGGGTTTCGGGACTGAGCCGGCCGAGGGCGTTCCGGTCGCCCGACACCTCGATCGCGAGGCCATCATCGCGCGCCAGCTCGATCGCGGCGTGCATCTCGCTGGAGAGCCAGATCTCTTCCGCGACTACGCCGGACGGGTTGCTCGACGAGAGCGGGAGGCGATCTTGGCCAAGCGAGTGAAGGTCGGCTTCGATCCGGCGGCGCAGGGCGGGGGCAAGCGGTCCCGGGAGCGCGTTGGCGACCGTAATGAGTTCGCTGAGCGCGGTGTCGTGCAGGTCCGCCGCTGACTCGAGGGAGAGCTCGTGGTGGATATGGATGACTTGGTCTTCCCGGATAGCGCGATGGATTGTCACTTGGGGAAGGTGGCGCCCACCCCTGGTAAGTCCATCGATAAGCAGCACTGTGACGAGGAGGAGGTACGCGCCCAGGGACCCCCAATCCATTCGGAAACCGTGGTCGGTAACAACGGCCGCCACGAAGATCACGAGCTCGGCGAGGGCGAAACCCAGCGTCGCCCACAGCACTCCGATGAGAGCGGCGGACCCGGCGCCTCCGACCATGGTCATCGCGACGATGGGCAGTGAAAGCGCGAACAGGTTCGTGTTGATGAACGTCGGCGTGGCCAGAAGGACCGTGCTCGCATAGAAGAACGTGCAGACCGCCCCGACCGCGAGATAGGCGATGGTGAGCGGGACCGTGCATCGGCGGTTGAGCAGGATGAGAAGCGTAGCCATGGGAACAAGTGCGATGGCCGCGGGTGCGAAGGTGCCAAACGGGTGCCCGGCGCGGAGCACACCAAGATTGACCAAGGTGGCGGCCAGACACACAAGACCCGCCCAGTGCGCAGCGTTGGCGAGCCCTCGGCTGTTGGTCGCACGTGCAAGATGGCTCGGCAACCCTAGCGACATGCCCGCCCCCTTGTTGCTGCCATCCGACGTGTTGCCATCCGACGTGTTGCTGCCATCCGACGCCATCCCCCGTGCGAGGCAGCCCGAACTGGGATGCCGCACACTCCGGATTATCGCACTTGCGGTGAGCTCGACGCACCTCGATTCGTCGCCGCTTCAACGGGCCGCCAGCGCTGCGACCCTGCTCTGAACCGACTAAAACAGGGTCGGCTGCGCCTCGATCGCGGCACGGCCGAGCGCGCTCGGCGGCAACTCCTCCGCGATCAGCGAGTGTCCCGTCCTGAACTTCACGCGCTCACCCTCTGCCGTGCGCGTCGACCCGAGTGCCGTCGAGCGCACTCCCCCGGTCAGCGGGTCCTCCCGCCCGCGCTCCAGCCCGTGCGCCGTGATGAGCGGCTTGATCTTCGCGGCCAGCCATTTGCGGTACTCCTTGGGCGCATACGCGCCTTTGCCGTAGAGCTGCACGTACCGCCCAACGAGCTCGGGATGCTCGCGCTCGAGCCAGAGCATGAACCATTCCTTCACCCCGGCTCTCAGATGCATCGCGGTGTAGAGAACGGATGTCGCGCCAGCGGCCTTCGCCTGGCGCAGCGCCTCATCCAGGTGCGCCCTCGTGTCGGTCAGGTAAGGCAGGATCGGCATCATGAACACCGCGCAGTCGAGGCCGTGCTCGCGCACGGCGGTCACTGTCGCGAGCCGCGCCTTCGTGGAAGGCGTGCCCGGTTCGACGGACTGCTGGAGTTCGTCGTCGTAGATCGCGATCGACATCGCGAGGTCCACGGGAACGCGCTTGGCGGCATCCGCAAGCTGGTCGAGGTCCCGCCGCAGGAGCGTCCCCTTGGTCAGAATGCTGAAGGGAGTGCCGGAACTGGCGAGCGCATCGATGATCCCCGGCATGAGGGAGTAGCGCCCCTCCGCCCGCTGGTACGGATCGGTGTTGGTCCCTAGCGCGACAGGATGCCTCTCCCAACTCGGCTTGGCGAGCTCCTTCGCGAGCACCTCGGCGACGTTGACCTTGACGATGATCTCGTTGTCGAAATCCTTGCCGATATCGAGGTCGAGGTATTTGTGGGTGGGGCGGGCGAAGCAGTTGTGACTGATCACGCCGTTGGCGATGAAGTCTCCCGTCCCCGTCGTGATGTCGATCAGGTCGATCTCGGCGCCGAGATCTTCGACCGACACGACCTGGAGCTTGGCATCCGACTTGACCGCCATTCCGGCGATGTCGAGCTTGCGCGAGATTGCCGGGCCAGTGAGGGCGAAGAAGCGCGCCCGCATAGGAAGCCCGCCGCTCACACGAACACACCGAACACCGTTGGGTCGCGCGGGTTCCAGTACGTGATCAATGCCCAGTGCGTGCATCGAGCGCTGGATGTTGTCCAGAATCGACTCGTCCTTGTTCGAGATGCGGAGCACACCGCGGGAACAGCTTCCCTCAGCGTCGAAAACACCCGAAAGAAAACCTGCGTGCCAGTTCAAATCGGGAATCTCGGGCCAGCGAATTAGCCCAGTAATGCGCTCGTGGTGGTCGATCCTGTTGGTGTGGATTGCCAGCATCGGTCGCCTTGTCGCCGAGGCAACCGCGAACGGCCGAGTCTGAGTCGAGATTCCCTCCTGATCAAGGAAGATCCGAGAGCGATTGAGCGCCTCTACATCGGCGAGCGCGAGACGGAAGTGACGTGCGCGATGAATCCCGCCTCCTCTCCGCAGGTAGTCCTTGGACAGCATCATCCCGTCCCCGCGGATCATCCCGGTCAGATAACCGCGCCTGTAGCTGCGCTCGAAGACTCGAGGCTGAACCAGTTCCGTGAGGCCGTTCAGACCGAACCCGGCGAGCTTGTTGTTGGTCGTCAGGTACGGGCGCTGATCCTGACCGCTCATGGCGCCAGTGACGTACTTCCATCCTCGCTCGGTGAGGAATCGATGGTCGCCACTAGCGACGAGCTCAGTACCGTCGGCAAGCGTGATGCGATAGCCGCGCTTGACCGTGTTCCACGACGCGAGGACAGTCGTCGGGACGTAGCGCCGGTATCGGCCGCGCACCTCCGTGCCCATGATTGCGTCACCAACCCGCACGGACCAGAGCGGTTGTTGCCGACCATCGGCCATCAGAATGAGAGTCTCTGGGCCTAAGCAGTAGGCGCAGGCATGGCTGCATCCGCGATACGGATTGATGGTCCAGCCGAACGGCAGGGCGCCGCCGCCGCCGGGGATCTTGTTGAGCGCGGACTTGGCGAGCACCTCATGGAAGGTGATGCCGGCGAACTCGGGCGTGCGCACCGAGCGGACGAGGTTGCTCAGTCGGGCGAGGCCGGGCAGCGTTTCGGGCTGCTCGACTGCTATCTCCTGTCCGCTCCATCTCATCCACTTATTCGAACATATGTTCGAAAGTTAGTCAAGGCGCCGCGCGTCGGAGGTACGCGCGTACAGTCCACGGCATGGGAGTCACTCAGTACTACGTCGCGTCAACAATCGACGGCTTCATCGCCGACGACAACGATCGCATCGATTGGCTACTTCAGTTCGGATTCGAGACATTCCAAGCACGATATGACGATTTCATGGATGGAGTCGGGGCGATTGTGATGGGCTCCGCCACGTATGAGTACATCCTGGGTGAAGTCGCCGAACCATGGGCATACGGATCGATACCGGTGTGGGTTCTCACGTCACGCGAGCTCCCCATCGTGCCCGGCGCCGACATCCGCTTTCATCGGGGTGATGTGACCATCGCTCACTCCGCGGCTCTTGAGGCGGCGGCGGGCAAGAACGTGTGGGTCATGGGCGGCGGTAACGTCGCGGCGCAATTCGCTAACGCCGCTCGGCTCGACGAGCTCTTCCTCACCATAGTTCCCGTTGTGCTCGGCTCCGGAAAGCGTCTGTTGCCTCTCGCCGGCCCGACTGCGCCCCTCAAACTCCTATACACGACGCCATTTCCGAATGGCGCCATCGAGCTCGCTTACCGCTTGACGTAGCAGCGGGGCGGAGACTCCAAGGAAGGACATCACGATGACCACTCAACCCACGCCGGTCGACCCCCCACAACTGCATTACAGCCCCGCCTTCGCGCACGGCATGATCGTTCCGGCTGGGCCAACGCTTTACGTCGGCGGGCAGAACGGAACGGACAATACCGGCACTCTGCTCGACGGTCTCGAAGCGCAGACAGAACAGGCCATGCGCAATGTGCTCGCCGTGCTCGCTGAGGCCGGGACTGGCCCCGAGTATGTTGCCAAACTGACGATCTATCTCGCCGCCGGAGTCGATCCCGGGTCAGCCTACGCCGCAACCCGCTCCGCATGGGGCGATCGCCGCACCGCCGTTACCGTCCTTGCTGTCACACCAGCACGACCGGGCGCACTCGTCGAGATCGAGGCAGTCGCTACGCTCCCCGATCATTGACGAACCTGCCAACAGGCTGAAAGCGTCGCCACAACCTACTGGGTGAGACCGAGCACCTTCGCCGTCGATTCCATGACCTCTTTGGCCTTGCCCGGCGAGTCGGACAGCTTGGTTCCAACCGTCGGAATGAGCTTCTTGATCGCCGGCAGCCACTGGGGGTAGTGCTCTGGGAAACAGCGCGCCAGCAGATCGAGCATGATCGGCACCGCCGTCGATGCGCCGGGCGATGCGCCGAGCAAGCCCGCGATCGAGCCATCCTCAGACGCGATGACTTCGGTGCCGAACTGCAGCACGCCGCCCTTCTTGGCATCCTTCTTCATGACCTGAACGCGCTGGCCGGCTGTGATGAGCTCCCAGTCCTCGCCCTTCGCGGTCGGCATGAACTGCCGCAGTGCCTCGACCTTCTTGGCACGGCTGGCCAGAACCTCGCCGATGAGGTACTTGAGCAGGTCGAAGTTGTCCCTGGCGACCGCGAGCATGGGTCCGAGGTTGTGCGGGCGCACCGACCCTGGCAGATCGAACCACGATCCCCGCTTCAGGAACTTCGGGCTGAACCCCGCATACGGACCGAACAGCAGGGATGCCTCGCCGTCGACGACGCGTCGGTCGAGGTGCGGCACCGACATCGGCGGAGCGCCGACCGCGGCCTTGCCGTAGATCTTGGCCTGGTGTTGTGCGACGATCTTCGGATCGCTCGTGCGCAGGAACTTCCCGCTGATCGGAAAGCCTCCGAAGCCTTCGATCTCGGGGATGCGCGCCTTCTGCAGCAGGTGAAGCGCGCCTCCGCCCGCTCCGACGAACACGAACCGCGCCGTGACCTGGTGCGATGTCTGGCCGACGAGGTGGCGCACCTTGAGCGACCAGAGGCCATCCTTCAGACGGCGGATGCTGCGAACCTTGTGGTTGAGCGCAAGCTGCCCGCCGTGCACGACCACGTCATTGGTGAGCGCGCGCGTGAGTGCGCCGAAGTCGACATCTGTGCCCGCTGTGGCGCGCGTGGCCGCCACCCTCTGCTTCGGAGACCGCTTCTTCATGAGCAGCGGGGCCCACTCTGCGATGACCGCCGGGTCCTCGCTGTACTCCATGCCGGCGAAGAGGGGCTGGTCCTTGAGGGCGGCGAAGCGCTTGCGCAGGTATCTGACGTTGTCCCTCCCGCGAACGAACGTCATGTGCGGGGTCGAGTTGATGAAGCGCTTGGGATCTGGCAGGTCGCCTGCCTCGACGAGGCTCGCCCAGAACTGTCGGCTCAGCTGGAACTGCTCGTTGATACTCACGGCTTTCGCCGGGTCGATGGACCCGTCCAGGGCTTCCGGCGTGTAGTTCAGCTCGCACAGCGCGGCATGGCCGGTACCGGCGTTGTTCCACGGGTTGGAGCTCTCCTCGGCGACTTCGCCAAGTGCCTCGTAGATGCGGATGGACCAATCGGGCTGCACACGCTGGATGAGCGCACCAAGCGTGGCGCTCATGATGCCGCCACCGATGAGGACGACGTCGATGGGGGGATTACTCACCCGATAAGTCTATGGTGACGCGTGAATGCCCAGTTGCCCCTGCGGCGTTGCGGAGATGAGGCGACCACCACCCCGACTACAGCGAAGCGGCGACCAGCTCGGCGATCTGCACGGCGTTGAGCGCCGCGCCCTTGCGCAGGTTGTCGTTGCTGATGAACAGGGCGAGTCCGCGACCGCCCGGCACGCCCTCATCCTGGCGGATGCGGCCCACGTAGCTCGGGTCCTGGCCAGCGGCTTCGAGTGGGGTCGGGACATCCGTCAGAACAACGCCGGGCGCATCCTGCAAGAGCTCGGATGCGCGCTCCGGCGAGATCGCGCGCGCGAACTCGGCATTGATCGAGAGCGAGTGCCCCGTGAACACGGGCACGCGGACACACGTGCCACTGACCAGCAGCTCGGGCAGCCCGAGGATCTTGCGGCTCTCGTTGCGGAGCTTCTTCTCCTCGTCCGTCTCATTGAGGCCGTCATCGACGATGGAGCCGGCGAGCGGAATGACGTCGAACGCGATGGGCCGCACGTACTTGACCGGAGTGGGCATCGTGACGGCCGAGCCGTCGTGCACGAGGCCGA
>JAVECW010000002.1 GCA_030841285.1 Microbacteriaceae bacterium | reverse complement strand
CGTCGACATCTCGGGGATGACGAGGGAAGACCTGCGCTCGCGAATGGGCATGGTGCTGCAGGACACCTGGCTGTTCGGCGGCACGATCAGGGACAACATCGCATACGGGCGTCCGGATGCGACGGAGGAGGAGATCGTCGACGCGGCTCGCGCGACCTACGTCGATCGCTTCGTGCACTCCCTGCCGGACGGCTACGACACCGTGCTCGACGACGAGGCCTCCAATGTGAGTGCGGGTGAGAAGCAGCTGCTCACGATCGCGCGAGCGTTCCTCGCCCAACCGAGCGTGCTCATCCTGGACGAAGCGACAAGCTCGGTGGATACGCGCACCGAAGTGCTCGTGCAGAAGGCGATGAAGGCGCTGCGCTCGGATCGAACGAGCTTCGTGATCGCGCACCGGCTCTCGACGATTCGCGATGCCGATCTCATCCTCGTGATGGAGGAGGGGAGCATCGTCGAGCAGGGCTCGCACGCCGAACTGCTCGAGGCGGAAGGCGCGTACTACCGGCTCTACAACGCCCAGTTCGCGGAGGCTGCCGTCGAGGAGGTCTAGGCCTCAGGGTGCGCCCGTCACCATCCAGCGGTCCCCGCGGGCGCGCAGGCCCAGCGTGACCGCCCTCGCCCCGATATAGCCGACCGCGAAGGCCGCGCTGAGCCAGGCCAGCCCCGGGACTCCGGATGGCGCCCAGGCCGCGACCGCGAGGGCGAGTGGCACGAACGCGGCGAGGTTCAGGATGCCCGTGAGCGCGAGGTAGCGCGCGTCGCCCGCGCCGATCAGCACGCCGTCGAGCACGAAGACGAATCCGCCGAGCGGCGCGCCGATACCGATGATCACCAGGGTCAGCGGCAGGAGCGACGCGACCGCCGCGTCACTCGTGAAGAGTGCGCCTGCCACCGGGCTCGCAGCGATGACGACGAGGCCGAGTGCCGCCCCGGCGAGCACGCCCCACTGCAGGCAGCGCGCAAGAACCGCGCGCACCGCCGCCAGATCAGATGCGCCGAGACCGCGCCCGACGAGCGCCTGCGCGGCGATCGCGAGCGCATCGAGGGCGAAGGCGATGGTCGCGAAGAGCGTCATCGCGACCTGGAACGCCGCGAGCTCGTTCGATCCCAGCCTCGTCGCGACGAACACGGCGAGCAGCATGGCCGCGCGCAGGCTCGCGGTGCGCACGAGCAGCCATCCGCCGGACTCGGCAGAGCTGCGGATGCCCGCGTGATGCGGCAGCAGCGGCGCACCAACGCGACGTGCGTGCCGCGCCACGACGACGAGGTAGACGGCGACCATGCCCCACTGCGCGACGACCGTTCCGATCGCCGAACCTGCGATGCCGAGCCTCAGTCCGTAGATGAACAGGAAATTGAGCAGCACGTTCGCCGCGAAGCCGACGACCGCCACCGCGAGAGGCGTGCGGGTGTCCTGCAGGCCGCGCAGCAGGCCGGTCGCGGCGAACACGAGCAGCATGGCGGGCAGGCCGAACATCGAGATCGCAAGATACGTGGATGCCTGGTGTGCGACATCCGCCGCCGCCCCGAATGCGCCGACCAGCCACGGCGCCGCGAACCAGCCGGCGACCGCGAGTACTGCACCGAGGCCGAGCGCGAGCCACACCCCGTCGATGCCCGCCGCGACCGCGCCGCGTTCATCGCCCGCGCCGAGTCGTCTCGCGACCGCGGGAGTCGTGCTGTACGCGAGGAAGACCATGAGCCCGATGATGGTCTGCAGCACCGCGCTCGCGAGCCCGAGCCCGGCCAGCGGCGTGGCGCCCAGGTGTCCGACCATGGCCGAGTCGGCCAGGAGGAACAGCGGCTCGGCGACGAGCGCACCGAGCGCTGGCACGGCAAGGCGCAGGATCTCGCGATCGATGGGCCGGGAGCGAATGAGGGAGGCGATGCAACGACGCTAGCGGCTCAGATGAGCTCGTGGCTGGTCCTGATCACATTGGCCGGGTCGTATGCGCGCTTGACGGCACGCAGTCTCGCGAGCACGCCCGTCGAATAGAAGCGCTTCGGACTCGCCGTGGCCTCCCGGAAGTTGGAGTAGTCCTTGTCGTTTGCCCACGGGGTGAGCGATTCGATGAGCATGCGAACCTCCCGGCCGACGATGCCGGCGGTCACTGCGTCCGGCGCGATGCCGACGGTGTACAGGAGGAACCTGCCCGGTAGGTGATCGATCGCACCGCCCCTCGGGTCGCGGTGGCCAACCGCGCCGCCGAGGTGGCGAAGGTCCACGAGCAGCAGCGCGGATTCGATATCGGGACCGGCAAGCTGCATGAGAGTTTCGATCGCTGCTGGCGTGAGTGCGTCGAGGATCATGCCGTCACTGATAGCGGGCACGGGCGCCGGCGGATCCATGTGCATGAGTCCGAGCTGGTCGGTTGGGATGCGGGCGAAGGTGTCGATCGACGGGTTGAGGTCCCTGAGCGGGGCGAGCAGGGTATCCGCCTCGGCATCCGACGCGTTGATCGCACCGTCGACGACCACGAAGGACTGCCCGCGGAGGAAGTCGGGAAGTTCGGGCATCGGTGGGAGGCGAAGGAGTCGCACGCACGTCGTCGCGTGGTCTGTCAGATCCCTGGTCCAGCGCTCGTACGCCGTGAAGACCTCGGGTGCGCGGTCAAGCGGATACATGAGCATCCCCGCGTAGATGTCAGCTATGGGCACGACCTCGAATGCGATGGCCGTGACGATGGCCGAGTTTCCGCCGCCACCACGCAGCGCCCAGAAGAGTTCGCTGTTGGAGTCGGCGGTGAGGTGTCGGAGTTCGCCATCGGCAGTGACGACGTCGATGGCCGTGACACTCGAAGCGGCGAGGCCGTACTCACGGGACAGCCAGCTGTATCCGCCGCCGAGAGTGTAGCCGACGACGCCGACATCGCTCGAGGATCCGGCCAGCGCCGTCAGGCCAGTTCCGGCCAGCGCGCTCGTCACTTCGCCCCAGACGACCCCTGCGCCGACGCGCACGACCTGGTCGTCTGGATCGATGTCTATCCACTTGATCGAAGACGTGTTCAGGAGGATGGACCCGGTGAGATCGCCGAGTGGCGAGGCCAGGTGACCGGTGCCCTGCGGCACGACGCGGAGGCCGTTGTTCTTCGCGAAGAGCACGACAGCGCTGATGTCGTCGGCGTCGGCCGGCAGGACGACGGCGTTCGGGCGCTGGTCGTTCGCGAGGTTCCAGGGCTGGCGTGCGGTGTCCCAGTTCGGGTCGCCGGAAAGGACCACCGCCCCCGTGATCCGGTCTGCCAGCGTGTCGAATTGGATCTCGGACTGATCGACGGAAAGTGTCATGAGGAGATTCCTTGTCGTGAGTGGATGATTGTGGCAGTCGATCGCCGGTGGGGCGGGGCGGAGATCGGCTCGTCCCACCTTACGAGGAATCCTCAATTAAGGGTAGACGCTCTTGTCGGGTTGCGTGCGACTCTGTTAATTCAATTCACAACTTTGTGAACAGAGCGTAGCGTCGCATCTGTGAATTCAATAAATGACGCGGCGGTGATTGAGACGCGCGGGCTCGAAAAACGTTTCGGCCGCGTGCGCGCCCTCGACGGTCTTGACCTCTCCATTTCGGCCGGCGAGGTGCACGGCTTCCTCGGCCCGAACGGCGCAGGCAAGTCGACCACGATCCGCGTGCTCCTCGGGCTGGCCAGGGCGAGCGGCGGCGGCGCGAGCGTGTTCGGCCGGAACCCGTGGGACGACGCGGTCGAATTGCACAAGCGGATCGCCTACGTGCCGGGCGACGTTAATCTCTGGCCGAACCTCTCCGGCGGTGAAGCGATCGACCTCATCAGCCGCCTCCGTAGAGGAGCCGACGACAAGATCACATACGCGACGCGCAAGGCACGCCTGATCGAGGCCTTCCAGTTCGACCCGTCGAAGCGCGGGCGCGCATATTCGAAGGGCAACCGCCAGAAGGTCGCGCTCATCGCGGCGTTCGCTACACGTGCCGAGCTCTTCATCCTTGACGAGCCGACGAGTGGGCTGGATCCGCTCATGGAGGCGGTCTTCAATCGGGAGATCGAGCACGCATCGGCGGACGGCGCAACAGTGCTGCTCTCCAGCCACATCCTGTCCGAGGTCGAGCAGTTGTGCGATCGCGTGAGCATCATCCGCGCGGGCAAGACCGTCGACTCCGGCACTCTTGCCGAGCTGCGCCACCTTACGCGCACCGAGATCTCGTTTGCGCAGGCGAACCTCACGGATGCCGACCTCGCCCGGATCCCGGCAAGTCACGGTCTCTCTGTGGCCGGCGGGCGTGTCCGCTTCACGGTCGACAGCCACGAGGTCGCCGCGGTGCTTCCCGCGCTGGCGGCACTCGACGTGCAGGCGCTAACGGTCGCACCGCCGTCCCTGGAGGAACTCTTCCTCCGTCACTACGGCGACGAGCTGGCCGACGCTGACGTCGGCACCGACTCCACCGGCGCGGCCGTCGCGCGCGCGCTGAGCCGGCGAGCCGCCCGCGCGGCGGCGCAGCAGCGATGATGCTGCTCGGCGTGCTGCTGTGGCACCGGGTGCGCCGTGACCGGTTGCAGCTCATCATCTGGATTCTCGGGATCGGGCTGCTCGCCCTGTTCTCGACGTCCTCGATCCAGAACACCTTCGGGGATTCGGCGAGCCGGGCGACCGTCCTCCGCCTCGCCGTCGCGAACCCGAGCATCCTGCTGCTCCGCGGCACTCCGGCTGGCGCGGGCCTCAACACCTTCGTCTTCTTCGAGATCTTCACCTTCCTCGCCCTGCTCGCCGGGCTCATGAACTCCTTCCTCGCCGTGCGTCACACGCGCGCGGAGGAGGAGTTCGGCCGGGCCGAACTCATCGGCTCGACGCCGGCCGCGCGCACGACGCCGACCGTCGCCACCATCGTCTACGGCATCCTCGTCAACCTCGTGCTCGGCCTCGTCGTCGCCCTGTGCTTCACCGCTGGCACGGCGGATGCCGCCGGCTCGTTCGTCGCCGGCCTCGCGACCGCGGGCACTGGCATCGCCTTCCTCGGGGTGGGACTTCTCGCCGCGCAGTTCATGCGCACCTCGCGCGGGGCGAACGGCGTCGCTGCCTCCGCGGTCACGGCCGCATACCTCTTCCGCGGGATCGGCGACGCCTTGGGTGCGCCGTCGGCCGACGGCCTGCACGTGACTCCGGCCTGGTGGAGCTGGCTCTCGCCGATCGGCTGGGGCCAGCGCACGCAGGCGTACGGCGCGAACACGCTCCTGCCGCTCCTCTTCGACCTCGCGCTTGCGGCGACATCCATCGCCATCGTCTTCGTGCTGCAGGCACATCGCGACAGCGGCGCCAGCCTGCTCCCCGGCCGGGCGGGTCGGGCTACCGCTCGCCGCACGCTTTCGGGATCGCTCGGGCTCGCCTGGCGGCTGCAATGGCCGACGATCATTGGCTGGTGCGTCGGGGGTGCGCTGTTCGGGCTCCTGGCCGGTGTGCTGAGCAAGGCCGTTTCCGAGGCGGTCGGAGTGGATGCGACGCTGCGGCGCACGATCGCGAGCCTGGTCCCTGGCGGTCACGGCACGCTTGCCCAGATCTTCATCTCGGCGATCTTCGTCATGGTCGGGGTGATCGCGGCCGCGTGCGCAATCCAGGTTGTCATGCGGATGCGCCAGGAGGAGGTCGCGGGCACGGCAGAGTTGATCCTCGCCACCCGCGTCTCTCGACTGCGTTGGCTCGTGGACTACTTCGTGGTGGGAACCGCCGCGATCGTCCTCGTCCTCGTGTCCGGCGCCGTCGCATCCGGACTCAGCTCGGTGGCGTCCGGCGAGAGCGCCGCACGCATCGGCGACTCATTCCAGGCGGCCGCGGCCCAGCTCCCGGCCGCGCTGGTCTACCTGGCGGTACTCGCCCTGGTCTTCGGGATCCTCCCCGCCTGGACCATCGGACTCGGCTGGGCCCTTCTCGGGATCGGTACGTTCTTCGGCGTGTTCGGTGGCCTGATCGGGCTGCCGGACTGGGCTCGGAACATCTCGCCATTCACGCACTCGCCTGTGCCGATTGGGACGTCCACCAACTGGAGCGGCGGAGTCTGGATGCTCGGCATCGCCGTCGTGGCGGGGATTCTGGCCTCGGTCGCCGTGCGTCGCCGTGAGCTGGGCACGGCGTAGATCATGGAAGACTCGACCAATGCCCAGGAATGAACAGGCGCTGCGTGACGTCGTGGAGCAGTCCGCCGCGGTGCTCACCGGCGCCGGATTCCCCAAGATGCCCGCGCGGGTGCTCATGGCGCTCATGGTCTCCGACGAAGGCGGCCTGACCGCTCACGAGCTCGCCGAGCGCCTCGGCGTCAGCGCCGCCGCGATCTCGGGTGCCGTGCGCTACCTCCAGACCGTGGGCATCGTGCGGCGGCTTGCCCAATCCGGGAGCCGGCGCGACCGCTACGAACTGCCAGAGGACACCTGGTATGCCGCGATGACGAGCCAGAGCCCGATCTATGGCGTGCTCGCGGGTCTTGCGGAGTCCGCCGTGACCGCGATCGACGATCCGTCTTCCGCTGCAGGCGCGCGCGTCGATGAGATGGCGCGGTTCTATCGTTTCCTCGACGCCAGGCTGCCCGAGCTCATGGCCGAGTGGGAGGCTCTGCGCAATTCTGGTTGACTCAGCAACTCTGATTGAGCTGCGCAGGTTCCGTTTGTGGGTGCTCCGGATAGGCTGGAGCGATGAGTGACCAGACGCCGCCATCGGGCATCGCGACCGACGACCTGAACCCCGAGATCCGTCCCCAGGACGACCTCTTTCGGCATGTGAACGGCCAGTGGCTCGAGCGTACGGAGATCCCCGCAGACAAGGCCCGCTACGGCTCCTTCCTCGTGCTCGCCGAGGAGGCGGAGAAGGCCGTTCGCGAGATCATCGAGGAGGCCCAGACGGCCGCCGTCGGCACGGAGGAACGCGCATTCGGCGACCTCTACGCGAGCTTCATGGATGAGGATCGGATCGAGCAGCTCGGCGCGGAGCCGGCCAGGGCCCAGCTCGCGATCGCGGACGCCATCACCTCGATACCGGAGCTCCTGGCGGCGGTCGGCCGTCTCGAGCGCGCCGGCCTCGGCGGTTTCTACCAGCTCTTCGTCGACAACGACCCCGGCAACCCGGACCGCTACCTGGTCTTCGTCGAGCAGTCCGGTATCTCGCTCCCGGATGAGAGCTATTACCGCGAAGAGAGCTTCGCCTCCGTGCGCGAGGCCTACCTCGCGCACGTGCAGCGGATGTTCGAACTCGCCGGATTCCCGGACGGCCAGCACCGCGCTCAGAATGTCTTCGACCTCGAGACCGCGATCGCGAGCCACCACTGGGACAACGTCGCATCGCGCGACAGCGAGAAGACGTACAACCTGTTCGAATGGCGCGCCGCGGCCGCCGATGTGGGCACGAAGACGGGAGCGGAGGCATCCGTTCGCCGCTTCCAGGATGTCGGAGGCAACGACTTCGACGTGTGGCGCGAGGCGCTCGGTGCCCCGGCCGGCTCGCTCGACGAGGTCGTGCTACGCCAGCCCGAGTTCACGAGCGGGCTCGCTTCGCTGCTCACCGTCGACCGCATCGAGGCGTGGAAGGACTGGCTGGCCTGGCAGATCATCCACGGCCTTGCCCCATTCCTCTCCGCCGAGTTCGTCGAGGAGAACTTCGACTTCTACGGCCGCACGCTCACGGGTACCCCGCAGATGCGCGACCGCTGGAAGCGTGGTGTTTCCCTCGTCGAGGGCGCGATGGGTGAGGCCGTCGGCCGGATCTACGTCGACCGGCACTTCCCGCCCGCCGCGAAGGAGAGCATGGATGTGCTCGTCGCCAACCTGATCGAGGCGTATCGGCAGAGCATCCAGAAGCTCGAGTGGATGGGCGAGGAGACCCGCGGGCGTGCGCTCGACAAGCTCGAGAAGTTCACGCCGAAGATCGGGTTCCCGGTCAAGTGGCGCGACTACTCGAAGCTGCCCATCGAACCGACCGATCTCGTGGCCAACGTGCGAGCGACGAGCGAGTTCGAGTTCAACCGGGAGCTCGGCAAGATCGGCAAGCCGCTCGATCGCGACGAGTGGTTCATGACGCCCCAGACCATCAACGCGTACTACAACCCCGGCTTCAACGAGATCGTCTTCCCCGCGGCCATCCTGCAGTTCCCGTTCTTCGACGCGGCTCGGGATGACGCTGCCAACTACGGCGCGATCGGCGCGGTCATCGGCCACGAGATCGGGCACGGTTTCGACGACCAGGGTTCGAAGTACGACGGCGACGGCCGGCTCACCGATTGGTGGACCACCGACGACCGTGCCGCATTCGAGAGGCGCACGAGCTCACTCATCGAGCAGTACAACGCCCTCTCGCCGCGGCAGGTGCCGGACCACCACGTCAACGGTGCACTCACAATCGGCGAGAACATCGGTGACCTCGGTGGGCTCGCGATCGCGTGGAGGGCGTACCTCATCTCGCTCGCCGGCCAGGAGCCGCCGGTTATCGACGGACTTACGGGTGCCCGGCGGTTCTTCCTCTCCTGGGCGCAGGCCTGGCAGCAGAAGGGACGCGACGAGGAGGTCATCCGCCTGCTGGCGATCGACCCGCACTCGCCCAACGAGTTCCGGTGCAACCAGATCGTCAGGAATATCGATGAGTTTTATGAGACATTCGGGCTGAGCGAGGGCGACGCCCTGTGGCTGGACCCCGCCGAACGCGTTTCGATTTGGTGAGAATCGTGGCCTCCGAATCCCGAGTGAAGGGATGCTCCCCGACGTGACCGTCTCCGCCCAGGATTCTGAGCGCCGCAGTCGGCACAGCAGTGCGAACCGCGGCAAGCATCGCGGCGCGTTCGCGGCCGAGAATTTCTCCCGCGGCTTCGCGACGCTCGGCCAGCTCGCGCTTAACGGCGTGCAGGTCTCCGCGCGGGCGACCGACCTGGCCACCGGCGCGGTGCTGCTCTCCGTCGACGACCACGTCGTCATGCCGACGGCGAGCATCGGCAAGGTCCTCCTGCTCGTCGAGGTGGCCGCGCGCCTGCAGACCGAGGACATCGGCGCACTCGCCCTCCTGGATCGTTCGCTCGAGGATGCCGTCGGCAACTCCGGAATCTGGCAACACCTGCAGGTTCCCTCGCTTCCCATCGCGGATCTCGCCGCGCTGGTGGGTGCAACGAGCGACAATCTCGCCACGAACGTGCTGCTGCGCAGCCTCGGGCTGGATGCCGTGAGCGCCAGGACCGAGTCGCTCGGCCTGACCAGGACCGCGCTGCTCGACCTCGTGCGCGACTACCGTGGTCCGGATGACGCCCCTCAGCTCTCGGTCGGCAGCGCCAACGAGCTCACCTGGCTCTTCTCGGCGCTCGCTCGCGGCGAGATCGTCAGCCCGGAGACAAGCCAGCGCGTGATCGGCTGGCTTTCGCTCAACACCGACCTGTCGATGGTCGCGGGGGCCTTTGGCCTCGATCCGCTCGCGCACCGCTCGGCGGAGCACGGCATCCTGCTCGTGAACAAGACGGGAACGGATGCAGGCGTGCGCAGTGAAGCAGGCGTGCTTCGCGGCCCGCGCGCCGGCGTCGCGTACGCCGTCTCGATGTACTTCAGTGACGTGAGCCTCGCGTCCCGACTCGCGGTGCTCGACGGCATGCGCACAGTCGGCATCGACCTGTTGGAATACGTCTACTGACGCGGGGGAGCCTCTGACGCGAGGGCTGTGTTCCGCGCCGTAAACTGGGCTCTGTCGTTTACCCGGGCGCTCGCCCGGATCCCCGCACCATTGGAGCCGCCGTGGCCGCACCCACTCGTCTTGATTCCGTCATCGCCCTTGCCCGTCACCGCGGGTTCGTCTTCCAGGCGGGTGAGATCTACGGCGGCTCGCGCTCCTCCTGGGACTACGGGCCCCTGGGCGTAGAGCTCAAGGAGAACATCAAGAAGCAGTGGTGGCGTTACATGGTTACAAGCCGAGAAGACGTCGTCGGTCTGGACTCGAGCGTGATCCTGCCCAAGCGCGTCTGGGAGGCATCCGGTCACGTCGAGGTGTTCACAGATCCGTTGGTCGAGTGCACGCACTGCCACAAGCGTTTCCGTGCCGATCACCTCGAGGAGGAGTTCGAGGAGAAGAAGGGACGCGCCCCCGAGAACGGTCTTGACGATATCGCCTGCCCCAACTGCGGCAACCGCCACACTTGGACGGAGCCGAGGGCGTTCAGCGGCCTGCTGAAGACATATCTCGGTCCACTCGATGACGAGTCCGGGCTGCACTACCTGCGCCCGGAGACCGCGCAGGGCATCTTCGTGAACTTCGCGAACGTGCTGCAGGCGAGCCGGATGAAGCCCCCGTTCGGAATCGGCCAGATCGGCAAGAGCTTCCGTAACGAGATCACGCCGGGAAACTTCATCTTCCGCACGCGGGAGTTCGAGCAGATGGAGATGGAGTTCTTCGTCGAGGAGGGCACTGACGAGACCTGGCACCAGTACTGGATCGATCAGCGCTGGGCCTGGTACACCGGTCTTGGAATCGATCCGGAGAACCTGCGCCTGTTCGAGCACCCCAAGGAGAAGCTGTCGCACTACTCCAAGCGCACGGTCGACATCGAGTACCGCTTCGGCTTCACCGGCAGTGAGTTCGGTGAGCTCGAGGGTGTTGCGAACCGCACCGACTTCGACCTGACGACGCACGCGAACGCATCCGGCAAGGATTTGAGCTACTTCGACCAGACCAGGAACGTTCGCTGGGTGCCATACGTCATCGAGCCGGCGGCCGGCCTCACGCGGTCGCTCATGGCGTTCCTCGTCGACGCATACCACGAGGAAGAAGTGCCGAACGCGAAGGGCGGCGTCGACAAGCGCACCGTGCTCAAGCTTGACCCGCGCCTTGCGCCGGTCAAGGCCGCGATCCTTCCCCTCAGCCGCAACGAGGCGTTGTCCCCGCTCGCGCGCGAGGTGGCCGCCGACCTGCGCCAGTACTGGAACGTCGACTTCGATGATGCGGGCGCGATCGGGCGTCGGTACCGCCGGCAGGATGAGATCGGGACGCCGTTCTGCGTCACCATCGACTTCGATTCCCTCGAGGACAAGGCCGTCACGGTGCGCGATCGGGACACTATGGGCCAGGAGCGCGTGTCGCTCGACGCGCTGCGTGGCTACCTGGCGGAGCGGCTCCTCGGAGCGTAGTCGTTGCGGGCGGGGGCGCAGGGTTTTGCGCGTCCGACCCACCGCACTACCTCGGCCTGGGAGCGCATCGGCGAGTCTCGCATCCGCGAGTTTGCGCAAATGGTGCACGGCCGCCAGCTTTGCGGCCATTCGCGCGGACTCGCGCAGCGCTAGGAAGCGGCTGGCTCCTCGGCCGGATCCGACTGCAGCTCTGCGAGCTCAGCGACCTCGGTGACCGGCTCGATCTCGATGCCGAAGAGCGTATTCGCCGCGGCGATGAAGCTCGCGGCCTCGCCCGCCCTGGCCAATTCACGAGCGCGCACTGACGGAGTGTGCAGGAGCACACCGGCCAGGTGCCGCAGCGCCGCCTCGGTCTGCTCGCTTGATTCGCCGCGGCTGCGCGCGCGCTCGATTTCGGCATCCAGAACGTCGAAGACATGCGCCCGCAGGGCGACCAGCGCGGGGGTGACCTCGCGCTCGGCCGCTTGCGCGGCAAACTCCGCGGCGGCCTCGCCGACGATAGCGCGCGCATCCGCCGTCGCAGTGAGTTCGGCCAGCGGTGCATGGATGCTGATGGTCTCGAGGTCGAGCAGTTCGACGCCTTCGATACTCACGACGCTCTGCGCAACGTTGCGGGGGAGCCCCAGGTCGATGATGAGCCGGCGCTCGAGGGCGTCTGGCCGGGTGGTGGCCTCGGCGACGACCGCGTGACTGAGGATGACGTCCGGGGCGACGCTGCAGGTGACAACGAGATCGGATGCCGCGATCGCGGCCTCGAGACCGCCAGCAGGAATCGGGTCGATCGCATGCGCCGTCGCGAACTTCTCCGCCCGCCCAGACGGGGAGTACACGCGCACGTCCGTCGCGCCACGGTCGCGGAGTGCGGCAAGGCTTGCGCCGGCGTATGCGCCCGTGCCGACCAACAGCACGCGGGTGCCCGCCCAGTCGGTGATGCGGCTCTCGGCCAGGTCGAGGGCCAGGCGCACGATCGAACGCCCCTTGCTCGTGATACCCGTCCGATTCTTCACGCCACGTGACGTGCGCGAGGCGACCTGGAACAGGCGTTCGAGATTCGGGGTCACCGTGCCAGCGGCGCGCGCCGCTTCGAGAGCCCTGCGCACCTGGCCGGCGATTTCGCCCTCGCCGACGATGACGGACTCGAGACCGCTCGAAACGGCGAAGAGGTGTTCGGCGACCGTCTGGTCGTCCAGGATCGTGCTCGAGGAGCGCAGCTCCTCCGCATCGATGTCGGCTGCTGCACTGATGGCATCCATGACCGTATTGATCGACGTGTGCGGGGATGTGACGAGTGAGTCGTCGATGTCCAGGTACGTCTCGAACCGGTTGCAGGTCGCGAGGACCACGACTCCGCAGGCCAGCTCGGGATGCCCGGTGAGCGCCGCACTGACATCGGGCGCGCGTCTTTCCAGCCGTTCGAGGAGATCGAAGCCGGCTGTTCGGTGATTAGAAGTGAAACCCAGAAGCACCGGATAATGCTACGCCCGCCCGCTCCTTGCGGTTGCTCGAGAAGCCAGAAGACAGTTTTCTCAGGTCAATTTGACAGAATCAAGCGGTGAACAACCTCCCCGATACCCATCCGCTCTCCTCCGGCCGAACCGCCGAGTCTCGTCTCGTGCGGGCATACCAGGGAGCCCGGCAGCAAACCACGCCCGTCTGGTTCATGCGCCAGGCCGGCCGCTCGCTTCCCGAGTATCGGGAGCTTCGCGTGGGTACCCGGATGCTCGATGCCTGCCTCAACCCCGAGCTCGCGAGCGAGATCACGTTGCAGCCCGTGCGCAGGCACGGCGTCGACGCGGCCATCTTCTTCAGCGACATCGTCATCCCGTTGCGACTGGCCGGCGTGGACGTGGACATCGTCGCCGGCAAGGGCCCGGTGCTCGGCAAGCCGATCCGTACAGCTGCTGATGTCGCGGAGCTCACGTCGATCGACCCCGCATCACTTGACGCCACGGTGTTCGCCCCCATCGCCGAGGCCGTGCGCCGCACGGTTACCGAACTCGAGACCATCGGAGCAGGGGACACACCCCTCATCGGCTTCGCCGGCGCCCCCTTTACTCTTGCCGCGTACCTGGTCGAGGGCGGCCCATCCAAGGATCACATCCGCGCGCGCACGCTGATGCACGCCGACCCGGCCGCCTGGGCCGCACTCATGGATTGGACCGCGGATGTCACGGGCGCGTTCCTGCGCGCGCAGGTCCTCGCTGGCGCCAGCGCCGCGCAGCTCTTCGATTCATGGGCGGGCGCGCTGTCGCTCGATGACTACGAGCAGTACGCGGCTCCGGCATCCGCCCGCGCGCTGACGCACGTGCGCGACCTTGCCTATCCAGTTGCCGCCGCCGGCGTTCGCAGCGTGCCGATCGTGCACTTCGGCGTCGGCACGGGCGAGCTGCTCACCGCAATGCACGACGTCGGCGCGGATGTCGTCGGCATTGACTACCGCATTCCGCTCGATGAGGCGAGCCGTCGCCTCGGCCACACCGTTCCCGTGCAGGGCAACATCGACCCCGCAATTCTCGACGCTCCGTGGCCCGTGCTCGAAGCGCACGTGCTCGACGTGCTCGAGCGGGGAAAGAGTGCGCCGTCGCACGTGCTGAACCTCGGTCACGGCGTGCCGCCGGAGACCGACCCGGCCGTCCTCACCCGTCTCGTCGAGTTCGTGCACGGAATCTGAGATGGTGGCGTCCGATCCTTCAGCGCCACGCTCGGCGGCGGCTGGCACTGCGGTTTCCGGTTCGGCTGCCTCCGGCTCTGCTGCGCCCGACCCAGCCACCCTCGCCCGGCGGGGTCTGGAGGCGCCACCGACCCGCGTGGTCGTGATCGGCGGCGGCGTCGCCGGCCTCGTGGCAGCACGGGATTGCGCTCGCCCGGGTTTCGCAGTCACGGTCATCGAAGCAGCGGATGCCGTGGGCGGCTGCGTCGGGCGCCATGAGGTGGCGGGCATACGACTCGATTCGGGTGCGGAGAGTTTCGCCACTCGCGGCGGTCACGTGGCCGCTCTGATCGAGGAGCTCGGGCTCGCGGACGCGGTCGTACAACCCAACCCCGCTGGCGCGTGGCTGCGCCTGCCGGATGCGACGGTTCCGCTGCCGAAGGCCGGCATGCTCGGCATCCCGAGCTCGCCCCTGGCTGCCGATGTCGTGCGGGTGATCGGCTGGGCCGGCGCCCTGCGCGCGTACCTCGACCGCCTCATGCCGGTTCTCACGATCGGCCAGGAGCGCAGCCTTGGCGTGCTCGTGCGCAAGCGCATGGGCCGCACGGTGCTCGATCGGCTGGTGAGTCCCGTCGCATCCGGGGTGTACTCCGCGCCGGCCGATGACCTCGACCTTGCCGTCGTCGCACCGGGGCTCAATGCCGCGCTGACGCGCCAGGGCTCGCTCTCCGGCGCGGTCGGCGAACTCCGCGGTCGCGCAACGCAGGCGGGAAGCGCGGTCGGCGGGCTCGACGGCGGGATGTCTCGACTCGTCGACGCGCTCGTCGAATCGCTCCTCTCGCGCGGTGGCACGATCCGCGTGGGCACCGCGGTTCGCGGGCTCGAGCGCTGGTCTACTCCTGTTGCGCCCCTCGATTCGGACGCAGCGCCCGCTCCCGACGACGCGCTCGATTCCGACGCAGCTTTCGCCCCCGAGGACGCGCTCGATTCCGACGCAGCCTTCGCTCCGGATGCCGCTCTCGATTCCGGCGATGGCGAGACCCCCGCGTGGCGCGTGCAGCTTGCCGATGGGGAGACGATCGATGCGGACGTTGTCATCGTTGCGGTTCCGGCCGCGTCCGCGCTGGCACTCCTGCGCGACGCGGAGGGGGACCAGCTCAGCCTCGCCGACCTGGATTGGCCGGAGGCTTCGAGCGTCGAACTTGCGACCCTCGTGCTCGATGCGCCGGAACTCGATGGAGCTCCACGCGGCACGGGCGTGCTCGTCGCCGAGACCGCGGAGGGAGTCGCCGGAACGGTCGGCGCCAAGGCGCTCACGCACGCGACGGCCAAGTGGAGCTGGCTCGCCGAGGCCGCCGGCACGGGCCGCCACGTGCTTCGGCTCTCCTACGGCCGGGCCGGCCGGACAAGCCAAACCCTCGAGCTCGACGATGCCGAGTTCGAGGCGCTCGCGCTCCGGGATGCCGCGACGATCCTGAATATGCCGCTCGCGGCATCCAGTGCGGTCGGCTTCGCGCGAACACGCTGGACGAACGCGCTCCCATATGCGGCGCTGGGCGAACGAGATCGGATCCAGGAGGTTCGAAGCCGGGTGGATGGGATCCCCGCATTGGAAGTCACCGGTGGGTGGCTAAGCGGCACCGGCCTCGCCGCCGTCATTCCGGACGCGAGGGAGGCGGCCCAACGGGTTCGAGGACTACGCTGGAAAGCACTGACCGAGAATCTTTGACGAACGGGGTCATCATGCGGGGAAAGCTTCTCTTCATTTCCGGACTGGCCGTGGGGTACGTGCTCGGTACCCGCGCCGGCCGCAAGCGTTACGACCAGATGAGGTCGACCGCGGCAAAGGTGTGGGACTCCCCTGGGGTTCAGAAGCAGGTGCACCAGGTGGAGGACTTCGTGGCAGAGGCGCTCGGCGACGTGCCTGGCGTGGTGTTTGATGGCGCCAAGAGAGTCGTCACCCAGCTCAGCGGCGGGCGCCGGCAGGCAGCCTCGCGGAGCGCGTCGACGACGAGGACGGCGCCGAAATCCGGAACGAAGCCTGCGGCGAAGACCGCGGCGAAGACCGCAGCGAAGCCCGCAGCTAAGTCCGCGACGAAGTCACCCGCGAAACCGGCCGCGAATGCGGCACCCAAGACCAAACCGGCGGCAGAACCTGACGCTTGAGTAACGGCCGCATCAAGAGGAGGGTGAGAAGCGTGAGCTACGAGAGTCCCCCGAAGAGATCGCGTTCCCTGTTCCAGCTGATCGCCGACCTGCCCGGTCTGCTGGTGACGCTCGTCAAGGCCGAACTCGCCCAGGCCAAGGTCGAGTTCGCGGCCAAGGCTAAGAATGCCGGTGTCGGCATAGGCATGTTCGTCGTCGCCGGGATGTTGGCTTTCTTCGCACTCGCTGTGCTCATCGCGGCAGGCGTGCTCGCGCTCGCGCTTGTGTTGCCTGCGTGGCTCGCGGCGCTCATCGTCTTTGTCGTGCTGCTCTTGCTTGCCGGACTCCTGGTGTTCATTGGCGTGCAAGCGCTCAAGAGGGTCGGGTCGCTTGCGCCGAAGTCGACGATGGTGAGCGTCCGGGAGGACGCGGATGCGATTAAGGGGATGGGCGCATATGACCAGTGAAGCGTGGTCCGAAGCACGCAACGCACGCGCCGAGCTCGCGGCGACGCTCGACGCGATCGAGCACAAGCTCAACGTGCCGCGACGAGTGCGCCTCTCGGCGCATCGCCTCGGGCGCAAGGTCCGCGCGGTGCGTGACGAGAACCCACTCGCACTCGTCGGAATCGCCATCGGGGCCGCCGTCGTGATCGGCGGTGGCGTGTGGGTCGCCGTGCGGATGCTCAGCAAATAGGAAGCATTCTCCCGGCGCTTTTGGCTCTCGCCTCGATGCAAGAGAGACTGTGAGGTATGACTAACCCGATTCCCGACGGGGGAGTGAGCGCGTCCACCGACAACCCCAGCGGCTTTACCCTCTGGGCCGTGCTGCGCCGCGACCCCGCCAGACCAGATGACCTTGATGGAACGGATGTTCCGCGCGCCGTTTCCGAGCTCGAAGGCGTGATTGCCGACATCGAACTCCAGGGAGTCACCACGCGGGGCCTCTACGACGTTTCAGGCATGCGCGCCGACTCCGACGTGATGATCTGGATCCATGGCCCGGAGGCCGAAGGCCTGCAATGGGCGCTCCGCCAGCTGCGTCGCACGCAACTACTCAAGGCGCTCCTGCCCACGTGGAACGCCATGGGCGTGCACCGCGACGCCGAGTTCAACAAGCGTCATGTGCCGGGATTCCTCCGCGGCGTGGAGGCACGAGGGTGGCTCACGGTCTACCCGTTCGTGCGCAGCTACGAGTGGTACCTGTTGCCCGAGGATGAGCGCTCGCGCATGCTCGCCGAGCACGGCCGCAAGGGTGCCTCGTTCCGCTCTGTGATCGCCAACACGGTCGCCTCCTTCGGGCTCGGCGACTACGAGTGGATCCTGCCGCTCGAATCGGACGAGCTCGTCGACCTCGTCGACGTCATGCGTGACCTGCGCCAGACGGATGCGCGCCGCCACGTGCGCGAGGAGGTCCCGTTCTTCACGGGCCGCCGCATCGCTCCCGCGGAACTCGTGGAGGTGCTGCAGTAGTGACGCACTTTGACGCGATCCTGCTCTCCAGCTTCGGCGGACCAGAGGGCCAGGATGACGTGATTCCCTTCCTGCGTAACGTCACGGCCGGTCGTGGCATCCCAGATGAGCGGCTCGAGGAGGTCGCGCACCACTACCGTCATTTCGGTGGTGTCAGCCCGATCAACGCGCAGAACCGCGCGCTCAAGGCGGCACTCGAAGCCGAGCTGGCCAAGCGCGGGATCGAGCTGCCCGTGTACTGGGGCAACCGCAACTGGGCGCCGTATTTTCCCGACGCCGTGCGCGAAGCGCATGCGGCCGGCCACCGTCGCCTGCTCGGCCTCGTCACGAGCGCGTACACCTCGTATTCGGGCGTCGGCCAGTACCGCGAAGACTTCGAGGGCGCACTCGCGACGACCGGTCTTGGCGACGAGGTGTCGATCGACCGGGTACGTGAGTTCTTCGACCACCCCGGGTTCGTGACGCCATTCATCGAAGGGGTTCGGGATGCGATCGCGCAGCTCGCCGGTGACGGCGGCACCGAGGGCATTCACGTTCTCTTCGTGACCCATTCGATCCCGAACTCGGCCGCGGATGCATCCGGGCCGGAGTTCGGCGACGGCGGCGCGTACGTCGCCCAGCACCGGGCCGTCGCGAACGTCATCTCCGAGGCCGCAGCGCCCGGCCTGCCGTGGTCGCTCGTCTACCAGTCGCGCAGCGGAAACCCGGCCACGCCATGGCTCGAGCCAGACATCAACGACGCGATCGACGAGCTCGCGGCTGCCGGCGACACGACGGCCGTCGTCATCGTGCCGTTCGGCTTCGTGAGCGACCACATGGAGGTCATGTGGGACCTCGACAACGAGGCCGTCGATACCGCGGGCGGGCACGGGATCCGCGCGGTGCGCGTGCCGACGCCATCCGTGCACCCCGCGTTCGTTGCCGGGCTCATTGACCTCGTCCTCGAACGGGTCAACGACGTTCCGCAGGAAGAGCGCCCGCACCTCACGACGCTTGGGCCGTGGCCCGACCACGCCACGGTCGGCGGGGCCCCCGCCGTGGTCAACGAAGCAACACACGGAACGGCCGGGCGATGACGGACGCGCAGGCGGGAACTCTTCGGGTCGGCACGCGCGGAAGCGCCCTCGCGCTCGCCCAGACCGGTGTCGTCGCGGATGCGATTGCGAAGGCATCCGGCCTGCAGGTCGAGATCATTCCCGTCACGACGCACGGCGACACCTCGCGCGATTCGCTCGCCAACCTCGGCGGCACCGGCGTCTTCGCGAGTGCGCTGCGGGAGGCACTGCTCGCGGGGGAGTGCGACCTCATCGTGCATTCGCTTAAGGACCTGCCCACGGATGACTACGCTGGGCTCGTGATCGGGGCGGTGACCAAGCGGGCGGATGCGCGTGATGCGCTGTGTGCGCGCGACGGCCTGACGCTGGAAACCCTGCCAGATGGCTCCCGAGTCGGCACCGGCTCACCACGCCGCATCGCCCAGTTGCGCTCGCGTCGACCGGACCTCGAGGTCGTCGACATTCGTGGCAATGTGGACACTCGACTCGGCCGGGTCGCCGACGGCGACCTCGATGCCGTCGTGCTTGCCGCAGCAGGCCTCGGCCGTCTCGGCCGAAGCGGAGCCGTCACCGAGCTGTTCTCGCTCTCCGAGGCTCCGACCGCGCCTGGTCAGGGAGCGCTGGCAATCGAGGTTCGTGCCGGGGACGAAACCGGGAGTGGCCCGCTCGCCGCGGCGCTCGCATCCGTCAACCACGTCACGACGCGCGCGACGGTCACGGCGGAGCGCGCCGTGCTCGCCGGTCTCGAGGCAGGGTGCGCCGCTCCGGTCGGCGCGACGGCCACCGTGGACGACGGCCTGCTGTTCCTCACCGCGACCGTATACCGGCCCGATGGCACAGCGAAGCTCACGAGCTCCCACGCCGCAACTCCCGACAGCATGAGCCCCGCCCACCTCGACGAGGCCGCTCGGGAGATCGCGGGCCGAGTGGTCGCGGAACTCCTGGCTGCCGGAGCCGCCGACCTCGCCCCACTCGGGAGTGCCGAATGAGCATGCCATCCGAATCCAAGCCGCTCGCCGGCTGGCGTGTCCTCGTGCCTCGCGGCGGTCCCTGGGGGGACTCTGTCGCCGCGGACCTGCGTGCGCAGGGTGCCTCGCCGATCGTCGCTGCCATGATCAACTTCGCCCCGACCGACGATGCGCAGGCCCTCGAGTCCGCGCTCGCCGCGCTATCGGCCGGTGAGTTCGACTGGATGACGGTCACGAGCGCGACGACTGTCGATGTGCTCTCGTCGCAGCGCGCCGTCGTTCCGCCGACGACCAAGGTGGCGGCGGTCGGCGAGACCACGGCGGCCGCACTCACGGCGGCCGGGTATCACGTCGACCTGGTGCCGGCTGAGGAGAACTCGGCGCGCGGACTCCTGGCCGAGTGGGAGGCCGCGACGCAGGGCGTGGTGCCGCTGCGCGTGCTGACCCTCCGCTCCGAGATCGCGAAGCCGCTCCTGACCGAGGGGCTGCGCCGCATCGGGCATTCCGTGCAGTCCGTCGTCGCGTATCGCACGGTCGGGGTTGCCGTTCCGGAGCGCGTGGTGGCGGATGTCGCAGCGGGCTCCGTGCACGCCATCCTCGTTACGAGCGGCAGCGTCGCCGAGCAGGTGCAGATGCAGCTCGGCCCAATCCCGGAGTCCACGCTTGTCGCCGCGATCGGACCGCAGACGGCGAAGGATGCTCGCACCTTCGGGCTGCGCGTCGACGTGGTCGCCGAGGAGCGCTCCGCGGCGTCGCTCATCGAGGCCATCGTTGGGGCGGCCCGATCGCAGCCGGCCGACGCCTGAGCCGGAGGGTGCACCCGCAGGGAAGTTAGCGGCGCCGGTAGTAGTCCCGCCAGATCAGGCGGTGCACCGGGATCCAGCGGGGGAGCGATCTCAGCCCGGGTATGAACGGGACGAGGGTGAGCGCAAGCGTGAGGAGCAGCATCAGCGAAACGACCAGGAGGTCTGCATTGGGTGCTGACTTGAACGGTTCGACCTGGTACCAGAACGAGAAGAGCCAGAGCCACGACTGTCCCGGATAGTTGCCCGTCTCGTTCATCACGCCCCACTGGTCACCGGTGAGATGCAGGCTACTGGCAAGCCCGGAGAAGTAGGTCCCGTCGCCGAGAAAGAGGATGCTGCGCGAGTAGTCGAGGTTGAAGAAGGAGTTCTTCGTCGACAGGACCCCGTCGAGTGCTCCTGTCCTGGCCATGTTGAGCAGGGCGGTGGTCAACGCCGGCACGGGGCCATAGGCACCTTTCCCCACGCGAGTCGGGTCGTTCTTGGGCGCTTTCGACAGGGCATCAGAGTACGCCGTCGTCCAGGCGGTGCGTTGCTTGTCCGTGGAGGCGGACCAGACGGACAGTGCCGCGGGTCGAGCGGGCAGGGTCGTCAGCGGGCCGATGACGAAATCCTTGGCGGTGTCAATCGGTATCCGCACGCCAGAGAGACTCTGCAGGTCGATTGCTCCAATCGTCTGAGTGGCATCGGGGGTTCGGTTGTACGGCGGCCCGTAGCTGGCGAGGTCACTCGTTCCGCCGAGCTCTGCCGTCGCAGTTGCGACAAAGTCTGCGGGCGCTGAGGTCGCCCAGGATCTAAGAGTGATGCTGCGGTCGTCCGGCGAACCGAAAACCGCCGACAGCCCGAGGACGAGAACTCCGACGACGACGACACCGACTGTGAGTTCCTTGAAGAGATCGTATTCGCGAAGCGTGCCGCGCCACGGGCGGTGGGCCAAAGCATCGTCATTCCGCCGCGGTGTGGACCGCCCGCTCATCGTGCATCCCCTTCGGTATCGATCAGCGAAGGTGTCGTGGAACGTAGCTGAGCGTCGCTCTCCGCAGCATCCAATGGGGGCACGACTCCGTGCATGCGTACGAGAATCACATGCAAAACAACGACCGCGGCAACAGCCAAGGGCATCAGGGTGATGTGCCACATGAAGATCTGACCGAGGTCCGCGACATTGAACCATGCACCGATCCCGACCGCGTTCAACGCGTCCTTGGCCTGGAAAGCGATCCACTGGGAGTCGAAATTCGTCTGCAGCAAGTAGCCTGTGAACGCCGCGACGATCGAAACGGCGAATGACACCACGCCCGTAATCCAGGTCAGGGCGCGCCCGCCGCGCCATGCCGCCATCCAATACTTGCCCCAGAGATGAATCACCATGGTTATGAAGAACAGTTCGACGCTCCACAGGTGCGTGCTGTTGACGAAGTGTCCCAACACCGAGACGTGGTACCAGAGCGGCCCATTCAAGCTGAGCACAATTCCCGAAAGGATGACGAAGACGAAGGAAGCGATCGCGCCGATTCCGAACACGTAGATCCACGACGCCACGTAGCTGGGCTGATCGTCTGGAAGCAACTTCTCCGGTGGAAGGCGGCGCAACAGCCACTGGCGTGACTTGCCGGTCCAGGTGCGAGCACTGGGTTCATCCGCCGGTGTCTCAGTGGTTCGACCCTCGACGCTCACCGCCGTCTCCGACCGTGAGGGAAGGGCAGGAACAGGGCGAGTGCGAACAGGACCAACATCGCGATGATGACGATCAGGTTGCCTAATTGGATGACGAAGCCGCCCCAGCCGAGATATATTCCGGGGCTCACCGCGTTGACGGCCGATGCGAACGCTCCACTCATGCAGACCTCCCGGGGTCACGCCGACCGGCGAAGATGGATCATCTTCGATTCATCGTCTCGGGACAGTATGCTCCTCATCGACGAGGCGCGCCTCACTCCGTCCAAGAGAATGGGGCCTGCACTTGGGCCAGTCTGAGAAGGGGCCTCAGGCAGCGGTCGTAGGGTTAAGGCGTGAGCGACCCTATGCACCCCACCGTCCGTCCGCGCCGGCTGCGCCAAAGCCAGGCATTGCGCCGCATGACCGCGGAGACTCGGCTGCACCCCGCCGAACTCGTGCTCCCGATGTTCGTGCGCGAGGGAACGTCGGAGGCGTTGCCCATCCAGTCCATGCCAGGGGTCGTGCAGCACAGTCTCGACAGCCTCAAGCGCGCGGTTGCGGATGCCGCGGAAGCGGGCGTCGGCGGAGTCATGCTGTTCGGCGTGCCAGAGACGCGCGACGCGATCGGGACGGGTGCGACCGACCCTGACGGCATCCTCAACGTCGCGACGCGTGCCGTCGTCGCCGAGGTGGGCGACGCGCTCGTCGTGCAGACCGACCTGTGCCTCGACGAGTTCACCGACCATGGCCATTGCGGCGTGCTCGACCTGCAGGGCAGGGTCGACAACGATGCCACGCTCGAGCGCTACCGCGACATGGCCCTCGCCCAGGCCGACGCCGGCTCGGTGCTGCTGGGACTCAGCGGCATGATGGACGGCCAGGTCGCGGCCGTGCGCCAGGCGCTGGACTCGGTCGGCCACCTCGACACCGCGATCCTCGCATACTCGGCAAAGTATGCATCCGTCTTCTATGGTCCGTTCCGCGAGGCCGTCGACTCGCAGCTCTCGGGTGATCGCCGCACGTACCAGCAGGACCCCGCCAATCGGCGGGAAGGCCTCTACGAGGCGCGGCTCGACCTCGAGCAGGGCGCGGACGTGCTCATGGTCAAGCCGGCCATGAGCTACCTCGACGTGCTCTCCGACGTCTCCGCGATGAGTGATGTACCCGTGTGGGCATACCAGGTCTCCGGCGAGTACTCGATGATCGAAGCGGCAGCGGCGAACGGCTGGATCGACCGGCGCCGCGCAATCGAGGAGTCGGTTGTCAGCATCCGCAGGGCAGGCGCCGATGCCGTCCTGACTTACTGGGCGACCGAGATCGCCGGGTGGCTGCGATGAGCGAGACCGCGGCGAAAGGCGCTGCGACCGACCGCAGCGGGCAGTACTTCGAGCGCGCTCAGCGCGTGATTCCCGGTGGCGTGAACTCGCCCGTTCGTGCCTTCCGGTCCGTCGGTGGCACGCCACGCTTCATGGTCTCGGCCAGCGGACCGTACATCACGGATGCCGACGGTCGCGAGTACGTGGACCTCGTCGCTTCATGGGGTCCCGCGATTCTCGGGCACGCGCATCCGGATGTCGTGAAGGCGGTGCAGGATGCCGCTGCGCGCGGACTCTCGTTCGGTGCGTCGACCCCCGCCGAAACCGCGCTCGCCGAAGCCGTCATCGCCAGGGTCGGAGCGGTCGAGAAGTTGCGACTCGTCTCGACCGGCACCGAAGCGACCATGACCGCGATCAGGCTCGCACGCGGGTTCACGAGCCGCCCGCTGCTCGTCAAGTTCGCCGGGCACTACCACGGGCACTCCGACGGTCTCCTCGCGGAGGCAGGATCCGGACTCGCCACGCTCGCGATGCCCGGCTCGGCCGGGGTGACGGCAGAGACCGCCGCCCAGACACTCGTGCTGCCATACAACGACCTGGATGCCGTGCGCGCCGCGTTCGCGGAGCACGGCTCAGACATCGCGGCCGTCATTACCGAGGCTGCCGCTGCGAACATGGGCGTCGTTGCGCCGGATCCCGGCTTCAACGCCGAACTCGCCCGTATCGTTCACGAGCACGGTGCGCTGCTCATCCTCGACGAGGTGCTCACGGGCTTTCGGGTTGGTGCTGCTGGATACTGGGGCCTCGAGAACTGGTCGTCGAGCGCGAGTGTCGAGACGCCCGACCTCTTCGCGTTCGGCAAGGTCATCGGCGGCGGGATGCCGCTCGCCGCGCTCGGCGGACGGGCCGACATCATGGACTTCCTCGCTCCGGCCGGTCCGGTCTACCAGGCAGGAACGCTCTCCGGGAATCCGGTTGCAGTCGCCGCCGGCCTCGCGACGCTCAAGGCGGCAGATAAAGACGTCTATGCGCGACTCGATGCCGCGGCCGAGATCGTTTCGGGTGCCGTGTCTGCGGCACTCGCATCCGCCGGCGTCGCGCACCACGTGCAACGCGCGGGCAACCTGTTCAGCTTCGTGTTCGGCGAGTTCGAGTCAGCCCCGCGGAACTACGCCGAGGTGCAGGCGCAGGAGGCGTTCCGTTACCGCCCGTTCTTCCACTCGATGCTCGACTCGGGGGTCTCGCTCCCGCCAAGCGTGTTCGAGGCGTGGTTCGTCACGGCCGCGCACGATGACCGCGCGATTGCGCGCATCCTCGATGCCCTGCCCGCGGCGGCCGCCTCTGCTGCTTCGGCGACACCTGGCAGCTAAGCCGCCGCACCACGTTCCTCAGCGCTGACCGGTCTGAGGCTCGTTCCCTAGCGCCGGATGATGGACCCTCCGGCTCGAACACGAGACACCGCGTCGACCGTTGCGGCCAAGATCAGCACGCCACCTGTCACCAGGAAGTTGACGCCGCCAGGCAGGTTGAGCAGACCGAGCCCATTCGTGATCACCGCGATCACGAGTGCGCCGATGGCTCCATGGATCAGTCGACCGCGACCTCCGAAGAGGCTCACTCCACCGACCACCGCTGCCGCAACGCCGCTCAAGACAATATCTCGCCCAAAAGCCGCATCCACCGAGCCAACTTTGCTGGCACTGAAGATGCCCGCGACAACCGCCAATGTCGAGCAGACGGCGAAGGCGGCCCATTTGACGCCGATGACCTTGATCCCAGACCGCCGCGCGGCCTCGGCGTTACCGCCGATCGCGTAGATGTAGCGCCCGAACCGAGTGCGGTCGAGCACCAGAGTGCCGAACCAGAGAATCGTCAGCGTGATGGGAACGACGATCGGAACCCCGGAGACGGCCAGGAACCCGGTTCCGCGATTCTGGTTGAGCAACCCGACCACCACGCCGCCGATCACGGCGATCAGTGCAAGCCGGATCCACATCAACGCGATCGTCCGATTGGGTACACCGGCTCGTGCGCGCCGACGACGGTCGAGCATCGACATTCCCAGCGAGACGGCGAGGATGACGGCGAGCATCACCCATCCGCCCCAGGTGGGAAGGTTGCTGTTCTGGATCGACAGAATCTCGGGCTGCTGGATGCGGTACAGGCCGCCGGCGCCGATGATAATGAGCTGCAATCCTTGGAAGCCCAGGAACAACCCCAAAGTCACGACAAACGACGGTATCCCGACGCGCGCGACGAAGAAGCCGATGAATGCCCCGATAGCCAAGCCGGACAACAGTGCGACGACCAGCGCCAGGATCCAGTTCATCGCGATGCCGCCCGGATCGGAGAGCACCACGAAGAGAGACATTGCGACACCAGCAGTCACGCCGGCCGAGAGATCGATCTCGCCCAGAAGGATGACAAAGACCAAGGCCATAGCGAGCATCACGAGCGTTGCTGCCTGCGTGATCAGATTGGCGAAGTTGCGCTCGGTAAGGAAGAACGGGCTGAGTGCCGTGAACAGACCGCTGAGCACGAGGAAGCCGAGGACGGCCGGGAGGGCACCCATCTCCCCACTCCGGAGTCGCTGAAGGTACCCCTTGGCCTGGTCGAGAAGACCGCCTTCTTGTCCGCTCCCGATCAGATCGGAACTCTGCTCGGGTAAAGGAGTCTCGGGTATTGTTGTGGCGCTCATGCGGCTTCTCCGTTATAGGTCTTGCTGCCGGTGATGTATCCGACGACATCGTCGCTTGTTGTCCTCGATGCCTCGACCGAAGCGACCATCTGGCCCAGGTACAGCACGCTGATGTAGTCGGCGACTTGAAAGACGTCGACAAGGTTGTGGCTGATCATCAGCACTCCGACTCCGCTGTCCGCGAGTCGCTTGACCAGGTTCAACACCTGTTCGGTCTGCGCGACGCCCAACGCGGCCGTCGGCTCGTCGAGTATGACGACCCTGGCGGACTTCAACACCGAACGAGCGATCGCGACGGTCTGTCTTTGTCCACCTGAGAGGGATGAGACTTTTTGCCGTACTGACTTCACGGTCCTGACGGAGAGGGAGCGCAGGGTCTCGGATGCCTCGCGCTCCATCCGCCCCTCGTCGAAGATGCCAGTCGCCGTCTCCTCGCGTCCAAGGAACATGTTTTGGACGATATCCAGGTTGTCGCAGAGGGCCAGATCCTGGTAGACGACCTCGATCCCGAGGCGGGAGGCCTCGCGAGGGTTATGCAGGTGGACCTGCTCGCCATTGAATAGCACGACGCCATCGTCGTACGGCTGAACTCCCGCGAGCCCCTTGATCAGGGTCGACTTACCGGCCCCGTTGTCGCCGACCAGGGCCGTGATCTTGCCCGGGTAGACCTTGAGCCCGACTCCTTTGAGCACGCTCACTGGCCCGAAACTCTTCTTGACGTCTGTCAACTCAATGATCGGCGCATTCATGCGATGTTCCTTTCAAATAACCGTGGTGCTCGCTTCCGACCGTTCGGAAGGTGCGGCACCACGGGCTGCGCCGAAGAGGCTCCGCCCCGGTCGCATGGACCGAGGCGGAGACTCTTCGGCGCTGATTGATCGTGTTACTTGACGCCGTATTGAGTACAGGCGGCGGCTACCGCACCAGTGCAGATATCGGACGCCTTTGCGTCACCTGCATCGACTACCGATTGGACCTTGTCCGGTGTCACGAGGATCGGCGTCGTCGCGATGAACGGCTTACCGTACAGAGACGTTGAGACGCTCGGCTTCTGGCCCTTCAGCAGCTGGATTGCGAGCTTCGAAGCAGCATCGGCTTCGAGCTTGAATGGCTTGTAGACCGTTGCTGTCTGCTTGCCGAGAAGCACGTTCTGCAGACCAGCGGTCGACGCATCCTGGCCGGACACCGGAACCTTCAGGCCGTTCTTGTCGAGCACTGTGATGACGCCCGCCGCATTGGTGTCATTCGCGACCCAAACCGCGTCGACCTTGCCGCCGAGCGACGTCAGAGCCTGCTCGAAGTTCGTGGCGGTCTTGTCGCCGTCCCAGACTCCCGTGGGTTCCGCCGCCGGCTTGATTCCTGCCGCAGTCATGACCTTCGCAGCGCCGTCGTGGAAGAGTTTTGCATTTCCGTCAGCCGGGTCTCCTCCCATGTAGACGACTGTTGCCGTCGCTGCGTCCTTGCCAGCGGTCTTGAGTCCGTCGACGACCGACTGACCCTCCAGCTCACCGACCTTTTCGTTGTCGAATGAGACGTAGTAGTCGGCCAGCATCGAGGGCGAGTCCTTCGAGCCGGTGGTAATCGGTCGGTCGTATGCGATGACAGGAATGCCCTGCTTTTGGGCCTTCTGCGTCACGGCGACAGCCGCGCCGTTGTAGTCGACGAGGATCATCACGCCGCAGCCCTTCGTGAGCTCCTGGTCGGCGATGGTGGCGTACTTATTCGTGTCGCCCTGAGCGTTCTGGACATCGGCTTGGAAACCCGCGTCCGTGAAAGCTTTCGTCAACGCCGGGCGATCGCCGTTCTCCCATCGGGGCGACGAGGCCGAGTCTGGAAGGATGACACAGGCACGACTGGCGGTTGTCGCGCCGCCTGTTGATCCACCTGACGAGCAACCAGACAACGCCAGCGCTGAAGCAGAGACGACTACGGCGATCGGGATCCATGACTTTAACTTCATGGCACAGCCTTTCTATGACGAAGGTGAAGCCTCCGCGCTTTCCACACTCGGCAGTGAGTGCTGGCATAGAGAGTCTGGATCAACCGGAGGGGCGAGCGACACAACGATTCATAACATTTCAATAACCAAAACGTGCAGTCTCTGCACTGAAGTGCCCTCGCCGACGTGTCGACGAAGAGCTCCAGGCCTCCTCGCACGTACCACTTCGCGCGCACAGGGAGCACAGAGGAACGGTTATCTCTTTGTGTCGTTTCCCGACACTTGATTCGGGGTAAACCGGGCAGACTAGAGGCATGGCCGATTTGCACGTTCACCCCGACCGCCTCGAGATCCGTCTCACGCCGGCGGAGAAGGTGCTTGCGCTGCGCCGCGACGACCTGGTGGTTCCGCGCGGCAACATCCGGTCGGTCGCGATCACGGAGGATCCCTGGATCTGGATCCGCGGCATCCGCGCGCCCGGTGCAAACGTGCCTCTCGCACTCGCCGTCGGCACCTGGAAGTTCCATGGCGGCAAGGACTTTCTGCTGATCAAGGGCAAGCAGCGCTCGGCTGTCGTGATCGATCTCGAGGGCGAGGAGTATTCGCGCGTGATCGTCTCGACCTCGCATGCGACCAAGCTGATCGCGGCGCTGCGCGTCGTCGACGAGCACGCGCCTGGCGGCGAACTCATCGAGTAGCTTGAGCCTCGCGCGCTGCCTGAGTTGCCGCTACGCGAGGACGAAGAAGACGAGCCCGACGAGCGGAACGGCGCCCTGGATGAGTGCCGGACGAAGGTAGCTGCGTCCCGTCGTCAGTAGCACGACGGATGCGAGCACCATGCAGCTCGCACTGAAGAACGTTAGCCCGAAGCCGACCGGGCGAAGCGTTGTCCAATACAGGAGCAGGCCGATGAGTGCCCCGCCAGCGAGAAAAAGGTTGTAGAAACCCTGGTTGTACGCCATCGGACGGACGGTATCCGCATCGTCCTGACTGGGTAATCCGAAGCGCCGCCAGACGTTCGGTTTTGACCACAGCACGCTCTCCATGACGAAGATCGCGACATGGATGATTGCCGCTATTCCGATGAGAATCGACCCGATGATGGCCATTAGGCGAGCATACGCGCGCAACCCGTGCGCCGATCGCGCTGCCGCGGTTTGTCAGGGAACGGGGCGGGCGAGGTACTCGGTCATGTAGTCGACAGAGATGCGTTCGGCCTCACGGATGAAGAACCCGTCGCCATCCGGATCCGTCTCGAAGGCTCGCGCGACCAGGCTGTCGCAGATCTCGATGACAGTCTCGACGTGCTTGAGCAGGTCCACCCGTGGCATGACATCGTAGCGAAGAATGAAGAGATCGCGCAGGCGCCTGGCAACTGTCGTCTTGTTGCTCTCCCGGTCGCTGAGCGCATTGCGGGAGATCGGGTCGCCGAACCGGATCCACCGGAATCCGGGCTCGTGGCGATAGAGCTCGCTGTAGACGGCTATGGCACCGCGGATCGCGTCCTTCCACTCCAGTGCACCGTTCTCCAACAGGTCCTCGGACCTGTCCAGGAACTTCCCGAGACTCCTCGTCGCGAGAGAGCGCCCGATGGAATCGACGTCGTCGAAATAGCGATAGATCGCCGGGCCGGACATGCCTGCACGCCGTGCAATCAGCGTCGGGGTGAGGTTGCCAAAGCCAACCTCGTCGATGAGTGTCGCCGCGGTGTCGAGGATGAGGTCGATCCGCTGCGCACTGCGGTCCTGGCGGGGCAGCCGACGAAGCAGCACGACCGATGCGTCCGCCACCAGGGCCTCCATTCTCCGCGATAAGAATATCCGGTCGAGCGGGGTGGTGGGGTACAGCTGGGCGCGGATTATCAGGTGCTTGTCAGGCAGGGATCCGGATAACGCCGCCATGCGGGGTACAGGGCGCCGCCCTCCGCCCTAGGCGGGTCTCGATACGCTCGCTGCGCTCGCACTCGACCAACACAGGGTCACGACCAGCAGAGGTCAGGCGCGCACGTCGACCACGGTGCGACCGCGCACCCGCCCGGCGAGGATGTCGCTCGCCCTGGGTACGGCATCCGCAAGAGGGATCGACGTCGTCATCTCGGCGAGCAGCGCCGGATCGAGGTCAGCGGCAAGGCGCGACCAGGCCTCTTCGCGGTGAGGGAGCGGAGCATCCACCGAGTTGATCCCGACGAGCGTGACCCCGCGCAGGATGAACGGCAGGACGGACGCAGGCAGGTCGGCGCCCTGCGCGAGCCCGCACGCGGCGACCGCGCCACCGTACCTGGTCTGCGCGATCGCATTGGCGAGAGTGTGGCTGCCGACGGAGTCGATGACGCCGGCCCAGCGCTGGCTCTGCAGCGGCTTGCCGGGGTCCGAAAGCTCCGCGCGGTCGATGATCTCGGATGCGCCCAGCCTGGTCAGATAGTCCGACTCCGCGGCGGCGCGCCCCGTCGACGCGGTCACCCGATACCCGAGCCTTGCGAGTATGGCGATCGCGACGGATCCGACCCCACCCGCCGCACCCGTGACGAGGATATCCGCGCTGTAACCGGCGCTCGCCGCGGCGTCGGGCGTCACGCCCTGCCGCTCGAGGGCGAGCACCGCGAGCATCGCGGTGAATCCTGCCGTGCCGATCGCCGCGGCCTGCTCGCTCGTGAACGACTGGGGCAGGCGGACGAGCGCGCCGCCGTCGACACGAGCGCGCTCGGCGAGGCCGCCGTGATGCCGCTCGCCGATCCCCGCTCCGTTGAGGATGACGCGATCGCCAGCCTTCCAGCGCGGATCATCGGATACCTCGACCGAGCCAACGAGATCGACACCTGGGATGAGCGGTGACGTCCGCACGACCCCGGGCTTGCCGGCGAGGGCGAGCCCATCCTTGAAGTTGAGACACGAGTATTCGACCGCGATCGTCACGGCGCCCGGCATGAGGAACGCGTCGGTGAGCCGTCTGACCTCGGCCGTGTGCGCGAGGATGCGGCCGGCATCCGTCTCTTGTTCGATCACGATGGCCCGGAACTCGCTCATGGCTT
Source organism: Microbacteriaceae bacterium (assembly GCA_030841285.1). Lineage (GTDB taxonomy): Bacteria > Actinomycetota > Actinomycetes > Actinomycetales > Microbacteriaceae > JAUZGC01. Next base: position 1,978 of record JAVECW010000002.1, on the reverse strand, counting down.
CACGATACGCGCCGGCTAGGTGACGTCGCGGCGCCAGCTCACGAAGTAGCCGCCGACAGTGAAGGCCGCGGCGTACGCGAGTAGCACGAGGCCCCCCTGCCACCACTCGAGCACGCCGGCCCCTGGAGTCGAGATCGTGAAGAAGCTCGCCCCGACGAGCGCATCGCTCGCTGAGCCCGGAAGAAACTTGCCGACCGCCGCGGTCGGCTCCGAGAATGAGGTCGCGAGGCGCAGCAGCGGTTCGACGAACTGCGTGAAGGCCAAAACGATCACGATCGTCGCGACCTGGTTGGGCACGAGCGTCCCGAGTCCGACGCCGATGAGTGCCCACAGTGCCATCGCCAGCACAGCGCGAGCGATCAGTGCCCAGGTCGAGCCCTCGCCCAGCATCGCGTCGTGCCCGAACGCGGAGAGCACGATCGCACCGACGCCGACCGATGCGGCAAGGGCGACCACGCCATAGAACGCGCCGACGAGCACGGTGGACAGGCTCTTGGCTCCGAGCACCTGGCCCCGCCGCGGGTTGGCCAGGAAGGTGGGCGTTAGCGTCTGATGCCGGAACTCGCCCGTGGTCGACAGGGCGCCGAGCAGTACGGGAAACACGTAACCAACGGACGTCGCGAAGCTGTAGATGAGCGGAGCCAGCGCCCCGAGCGCTGGCGCGCCCGGCCGTCCGCCTCCGAGCGCGTCGCTGCCGACCCCGCCGAAGAGCGCCCCGAGGCCACCCGCGATGAGCGCAATGTAGACGAACAGGATGATGGCAAGCAGCCACCACATGCGGGTTGTCAGGAGCTTGGTGAACTCGGCGTGCACCCCGGCGATGAAGCTGCTCACAGTGAGTCCCCCGCTCCGACGAGCGCGAGGAAGGATTCCTCGAGCCCCGATCTCTGCCTCTGCAACGTACTCAATTCGACCCCTGCGACGAACGCGACGTGCCCGACCTCGCTCGACTCTGCGCCCGAAACGAGGTAACCGTCGCTGACGTTCGTGAATGCGAGGCGCGCCGCCACGAGCGCCGAGGCGAGAGAAGCGCGATCCGGGGCATCCACGAGCACGGTGACGGCGCTGGTGTCGAGGCTCGAGAGCGTCCCGCGATGCACGAGCTCACCCTTGGCGATGATGACGACCTCATCGACGCTCTGCTGCACCTCGGAGAGCAGGTGCGAGCTGACGAGCACGGTGCGCCCCTCATCCGCGAGTTCGCGCAGGAAACCGCGAATCCACTTGATCCCCTCCGGATCGAGCCCGTTGATCGGTTCGTCGAGCACGAGCACGCCCGGGTCGCCGAGCAGCGTGAAGGCGAGGCCGAGCCGCTGGCGCATCCCGAGCGAGTATCCGCCGACGCGGCGGTCGGCGTAGTCGGTGAGCCCGACCTTCTTGAGCACCGCGGCGACCCTGGATGCGTCGATCCTGGCCGCGTGCGCGTAGACGAGGAGGTGATTGCGTGCGCTGCGCCCCGGATGAAAGCTCGCCGCTTCGAGGGCCGCGCCGACCGTCGTCAGCGGTGACGGCAATTGTGCGTACGGGACGCCGCCGATGGTCGCGGTGCCCGAGGTCGGCCGCACGAGCCCGAGCAGTATGCGCAGTGTCGTGGTCTTGCCGGCGCCGTTGGGGCCGAGAAAGCCCGTCACGCGACCGGGCTCGACAGTGAACGAGAGGTCGGTGACGGCGGCCACCTGGCCGAAGCGTTTGGTCACTCCGGCGAATTCAATGGGCACGCCCGTTGGCATCCGGTTCCTTCCGATCCGCCCGCGTCTGATCAGCTCGGGGAGTCGCGCCACCCCTCTACCGATACTGGTGCAGATACGCCGGTGGCGGTAGGGCCAGACCTATTGCGCGGCCGGACCTCTTGCGGGAGCCAGGTTACAGCGCGTGCGGTGCCCGCTCGAGGCCTGGTGCGACGGCGGATGCCGCGTCGCTGTCGAGCGCGAGGACGCGGTTCGCCGCGTCGACGTGCACGATCCGCGGTGCGAAAGCG
>JAVECW010000166.1 GCA_030841285.1 Microbacteriaceae bacterium | reverse complement strand
TCTCGAGCGTCAACAACAGCGAGCGCGACAGCAGAGGGGAAATCACAGAGAACGACGGGTTCTCTGTCGTCGCCGCGACCAGGATGACCCAGCCGTTCTCGACCCCTGGCAGCAGTGCGTCCTGTTGTGCCTTCGTAAAGCGGTGGATCTCGTCGAGGAAGAGAACCGTCGAGATGCCATAGAGGTCGCGCGTCGACAGCGCCTCATCCATCACCTGGCGCACGTCGCGCACTCCCGCGGTGACGGCGGACAGCTCGACGAAGCGCCGACCGGACGAGTGCGCGATGGCCTGCGCGAGCGTGGTCTTACCCGTTCCAGGCGGACCCCACAGGATGACCGACACCGAGCCGGTCTCCCCCGTCTTGTCGCTCGCGAGGCTGACGAGCGGCGAGCCGGGCGTGAGCAGGTGGGTTTGGCCCGCCACTTCGTCGAGGCTCCTCGGGCGCATGCGCACTGCGAGGGGCGTCGCGCCGCTGCGAAGCCCGGGCTGTGCATCCACCATGCTCCAAGGCTAGTTGCAACCCACGACGCGGTGAGAACGCGGCCGAGTCGCGCATTTGTGAGGCATAGCTTGCATGCGTAAAGTTCATCTGAGGTCCGCGCGCCCCCGGCGAATGGGACCACCGTCTCCCACTTACGATGTCCCGCCCCTGGAGGATTCACGTGGCACCGAACAAGCCGAACGACCGCGAAGCGCGCCAGGCCAGGGAGCGCCTGCGCGCGTACCAGGCCAGGCAGACCGTGCACGGCACAAAGCTCAAGCGGCGCAAGCGAGACAACTGGATCGCGGGTGTCGGCGTCGTCATCATCATCGCTCTCGCGGTCGGCACGCAGCTGCTCTACTTCGGCACAGGGCCGGGCAAGGCCGTCGCGTCCGCCTCGCCGTCGGCGACGCCGACGCCGACAAGTTCACCGGCGAGCGGGGCTATCCCCTCGAAGACGATCGCGCAGAACCGCACCTGGACTGGCACGCTCACGCTCAACAACGTTGCCCTCGGCATCCAGCTGGATGGAGCCAAGGCTCCGCAAGCGGTGTCGTCGACGATCGACCTCATCAACAAGGGCTTCTACACGGGGCTCACCTGCCACCGGCTGGTCAACGGCGGGTTCTACGTCCTGCAGTGTGGCGATCCCAACGGCGACGGCACGGGCGGCCCCGGCTACAACTACGGTCCGATCGAGAATGCACCGTCCAACAACGTCTACCCGGCCGGGACGATCGCCATGGCCAGGTCCAGCAACAACGCGAACAGCCAGGGCAGCCAGTTCTTCATCGTCTACAAGGAGACGAACATTCCATCCGACTCTGCTGGCGGATACACCGTCATCGGCCAGGTCACGAGTGGTCTCCCCGAGCTGTACAGCCAGATCACGGATGCCGGTGTGCAAGGTGGCGCCATGGACGGCAAGCCGGTCGTCCCGACGACGATCACAGGCATAACTGTTCAGTAAGCGCTCGGCGCGGGCAATGGCCTGTGCAATAGTCTAAAACGCAAGGTGTGACGGTCGCGAGGACCGTCGTCTTCAGCAAGGTGAGGCTCGTGGCTACAACTGATCAGCAACCGTGGGGTCGCGTCGACGAGACGGGTACCGTCTTCGTCCGCGAGGCGGATGGCGAGCGTGCCGTCGGCCAGTATCCAGACGGATCGCCTGAGGAGGCCCTGGCCTATTTCGAGCGCAAGTTCACCGATCTCGCCGGCCAGGTCACGCTTCTCGAGCAGCGCGCCAAGCGTGGTGCCCCGGCAACCGATATCTCGAAGGCCGTCGCGTCGTTGCTGGAGCACATTGCGACAGCGAACGCGGTCGGCGATCTCGCATCCCTTACAACGCGGCTCTCAAAGCTCGGCGGTGCGGTCGAAGAGCTGACCGAGAAGCAGACCGCCGAGGCGCAGGCGGTCATCGACGCCGCGCTCGTCGAGCGCACGGCCATCGTCGTCGAGGCGGAGACGCTCGCGGCAGAGGACCCGACGAAGACGCAGTGGAAGCAGGCGACCGCCACGCTTGATGCGCTCTTCGCACGCTGGCAGAGCCATCAGCACGATGGGCCGCGCCTGCCCAAGAACGAGGCAAACGACCTCTGGAAGCGGTTCCGAGCCGCGCGCGCGACGATCGAGCACAACCGCAAGGCGTACTTCGCGGAGCTCGACACCCAGCACCGCGATGTGCGCTCGAAGAAGGCGAGCCTGATTGAACGGGCCGAGGCACTCGTGCCGCGAGGCGCCGACGGCGTCCCGGCGTATCGCGACCTGCTTGAGGAGTGGAAGCTCGCCGGCCGCGCAGGTAAGCGCAACGACGACGCCCTCTGGACCAGGTTCAAGGCGGCCGGCGACGCGATCTACGCGGCGAAGTCCGAGATCGATGCCAAGGAAAACGATGAGTTCTCCGCGAACCTCGAGCAGAAACTTGAGCTCCTTCTGGAGGCCGAGGTGCTCCTGAAGGCAAGCGATCGCGAGTCCGCCCGCGGAGCGCTGCTGTCCATCCAGCGCCGCTGGGACGCGATCGGCAAAGTCCCGCGCGACCAGGTCAAGCCGGTCGAGGAACGCCTGCGCAAGGTCGAGGCAGCCGTCCGCAAGCTGGATGAGGATCACTGGCAGCGCAACAACCCAGAGAAGAAGGCACGCTCGGAGGGGCTCGCGAGCCAACTCAACGCCGCCATCGCCAAGCTCGAGGCCGAGCTCGAGGAAGCAAAGGCCAGTGGGGACAAGGCCAAGGTCGCTGCCGCCCAGGAGGCCCTCGACGCTCGCAAGGTGTGGCTGGACGCACTTGGTTAGTCGCCGCCAGAGCGGTCGCGCTCTCTGACCTCTCCACAGATTGAGGCGAGCTGCGGATCGCACCCCCGGCCCTCGTGCACTCTTTTCTGCATGCCGCGCGTGGTCGCATCCGTTCTGGACTCCGGGGATCTCCCGCTCGCTGAGCTGTGCGCTGCCAGGCTCGATGGCGAGGTTTATGCTGTCGACGACTGCTTCGCGGCGATGGACGAGGTCAACGCAACCGCGGTGCGCGCCGCTGTGGTAGCGCGCACGGCCCCGAGACGCGCGATCGCCGAACTGGAGACCGCCCTCTGGATCTACGGCATCCTGCAGCATCCGCCGGCCAGGCACCGGTTCTGCATCAACGTGGCTGAGCGCGCCAGGACGCCCCAGTCGTCGCGATTCACCGTGCGCGAATGCGTGATCCGGCCAGGCGATGTCGTACGCGTCGCTGGAACGCCAATAACGAGCGCGCTTCGCACGACCGTCGACATCCTTCGCACGAGCGCACAGTTCGGCCGTGACGAGCAATCGGCCGTGACCGACCTGCTCAGCCTCGGAGAACTGGGAGTCGATGAGTGCGAGGAGCGGCTCCGCTCTCAGCCGAGCGCTCCGGGAAACCGGCGCGCGCTGGAGCGGCTTGCCACTCTAGCCGGCAACAACAGGACGCCTTCGGCGACCCGCCTTAGGTAAGCGCCTCAGCCGGCGCTTACCCTGTACACGTCGTAGACCGCGTCGATGCGGCGAACGGCATTGAGCACACGATCCAGGTGGGTCGTATCCCCCATCTCGAACACGAACCGGCTGAGCGCCAAGCGCTCGCTTGAGGTCGTGACGGTTGCGGAGAGGATGTTGACGTGGTGCTCGGAGAGAACGCGCGTGACATCCGAAAGCAGCCCTGACCGGTCAAGCGCTTCGACCTGGATCTGTACGAGGAAGACGCTCTTCGAGCTCGGCGCCCACTCGACATCGATCATGCGCTCTGGCTCCTGGAGCAACGACTGCACGTTATGGCAGCTCGACTGGTGCACCGAGACGCCGGCTCCCCGTGTGACGAATCCAATGATCGGATCGCCTGGCACGGGCGTACAGCACTTCGCGAGCTTGACCAGGATGTCTGGTGCGCCGCGCACGAGGACCCCGGAATCGCTGTTGCGCAACTGGCGCGAGCGACCCTTGATCGGCAGCTCGATCTCGCTCGCGTCGCTTTCGCTCTCCACGTGCAGGGAGGCCACGACCTTTTCGATCACCGACTGGGTAGAGACGTGCCCTTCGCCGACTGCTGCGTAGAGCGAGGAGACGTCGTCGTAGTGCAGATGTGATGCGACCTCGGCGAACGAGTCCTGGTTCATCAGCTTCTGCAACGGCAGGTTCTGCTTGCGCATGGCGCGGGCGATCGCATCCTTGCCCTGCTCGATCGCCTCGTCTCGCCGCTCCTTGGTGAACCACTGGCGGATCTTGTTGCGCGCGCGGGGGCTCTTGGCGAAGTTCAGCCAGTCCTGACTGGGGCCGGAGTCAGGATTCTTCGAAGTGAAGACCTCCACGACGTCCCCCGTCGTCAGGGGGCTCTCGAGCGGAACGAGCCGGCCGTTGACCTTGGCGCCCATCGTGCGGTGTCCGACCTCGGTGTGCACCGCGTACGCGAAGTCGACGGGGGTCGCACCAGCGGGCAGCCCGATCACCCGCCCCTTGGGCGTGAACACGTAGACCTCTTTGGCGCCGATCTCGAAGCGCAATGAGTCGAGGAACTCGCCCGGATCCGCCGTCTCAGCCTGCCAGTCCGAAATATGGGCGAGCCAGGCGAGGTCGGTGTCGACCTTGCCGGACGATGCGCCCTTGCCGTTGACGCCCTCTTTGTACTTCCAGTGCGCCGCGACACCGAACTCGGCGCGCTGGTGCATCTCTTCCGTACGGATCTGGATCTCGACCGGCCGGCCTTCCGGGCCGATCACCGTCGTGTGCAGCGATTGGTAGAGGTTGAACTTGGGTGTCGCGATGTAGTCCTTGAACCGTCCGGGCATCGGCGTCCACCTGGCGTGGATCTGGCCGAGCACGGCATAGCAGTCGCGAACTGAGTTGACGAGCACCCGGATTCCCACAAGGTCGTAGATCTCGTCGAACTCGCGACCGCGCACGACCATCTTCTGGTAGATCGAGTAGAACTGCTTCGGTCGCCCGACGACCTTTCCGCGGATGCGTGCCGACTTGAGATCCTCATTGATCGCGTCGATCACGTGCTGCACGACGTACTCACGCTCCGGCGAACGCTGCTTGACCAGGTTCTCGATCTCGACGTAGAGCTTCGGATACAGCACGGCGAAGGAGAGGTCCTCGAGCTCCCACTTGATCGTCTGGATTCCGAGCCTGTGAGCGAGTGGCGCGTAGATCTCGAGCGTCTCGGTCGCCTTGCGGGTTGCGGATGCTGCGGGAACGAAGCCCCAGGTCCGCGCGTTGTGCAGTCGGTCGGCGAGTTTGATGATGAGCACCCGGATGTCCTTCGACATCGCGACGATCATCTTGCGAACGGTCTCCGCCTGGGCGCTGTCACCGTACTTGACCTTGTCGAGCTTGGTGACACCATCGACGAGCATGGCGATCTCGTCGCCGAAGTTGTGCCGGAT
>JAVECW010000152.1 GCA_030841285.1 Microbacteriaceae bacterium | reverse complement strand
CGAGCTCGTTCTCGTGATTGCCGGCCGCGGGCATCCACGGACGGTGCCTGGCGCTGCGGGAATTGTTGTCCCAGAAATCGGTCCAGGTGCGCACCCGGTCGTTGGCGAGGTTGGCGTAGCAGAGGTCGCCGTTGAACAGGTGGAACAGGGGCTGCACGCGCTCGACACCGGCGGGCATGTCGCCCGCGGCGGGCGAGCCGAGGTTGTCGTTGACCCACGGCGGGTTCGCGATCGTCACCCCCGCCGGCGGAACGTACTTCTTGCCCGTCGTCGGTGTGCCCTGGTCGCCGAAGCTCGTGAAGGTAAAGGCCTCACGTCCGCGCGGACCGGTGCGGAAGGAACCGAACTCGGGCTGCGCTCCATCGTGGATGGCCGCGTAGGCATAGTCGTGGGACGAGTTCAGGGCGGTGAGCCGAGCGTGGTACGCGTAGACGACCTCGCCGGACTTCGCGTCGGTGTAGCTGGTCTGCATGGCGTTCTGGCTGCGGCTGTAGCGACCATTCTGGTCGCCCAGCATCACTCTGGCCGCGCTCACCGGCTGCAGCGTGTGCCACGACACGACGACTTCGCTGGATGCATCCGCACCGAATTGCAGGTGCAGACCGTTCACAACCGGCGTGGCGACCGGGTCACCGGCCGTCAGCGTCGCGGTGGTGGCGCCTGCCCTGACGCTCGCCGTGGCCGCACTCGCGGTGTCCGCACCCCCCAGCAGCGGCGCCAGCGCCACCCCGGCGGCACCGGCCACAGTCAGGAAGTTCCGGCGCGAAAAGCCGGACTGGAAGATCTCTTTGTCATCGTTTTGTTGTTCGGTCACATTGAGCACACTGCTGGCGCGCGGGGAATCAGCGACGACCGCCCGGTGAATGACGATGAAACTTTGGGCCACAAACGGGTGACACCCGTGCAGGGGTCACCCGCGGACGCGCCAGCGGCGGCCAGCGCACGTTTCATACGGCGTGACGGTTCCCGCGATAGCCTCCTTACGTACACGTTCCGGTGGAGCGCACGTATTGGCGCGCAGGCGACATGTACCTGGTTCAGAGGTTGGGCTGCGGGTCTGCATTCTGAAACTCTGGGTGAGGTTGGAATACATCGCTGGGTCGGTCAGGTAATAGCATGACGCGGGGTTTCCACCCCACCCGGCTTTTCACCGGGTGGGGTGCCTGGGGGCATATCTCAGGAGACTCGCGTGCGCTCCTCGGCGACGATGGCGTTGACACGGGCCCGCTCGGCGCGACCATAGGTCTCGCGGGTGACAAGGATGCCGATTAGACCGATGACGGCCGCCGACATGTAGAGCAGCGAGGCGCCGGACCAGCCCTGCCAGCGCACCAGAGCGGCAGCGAGCAGAGGCGCGAAGCCGCCGAGCGCCGCGGCGATTTGGTAGCCGAGCGATGCGCCCGAGGTGCGGGTGGAGGTTCCGAATTGTTCGGTCAGCAGCGAACCCTGGGTCCCCGTGAGTGCAGCGTGGATGAAACCGATGCCGAAGATGAACACGCCGACGACGAGCGCGGGAGTGCCGTCGTTGGTGAGCAGGTACATCGGGAACGCGAACAGAATCGCAACGATGCAGGCAACGATGTAGATCGGACGGCGACCGACCCGGTCAGTGAGCGAGCCCGCCAGGAAGGTCATGACGATTGCCACGATGCTCGCAGCGGTGAGGGCTCCGAGCGCTGTGGGCCGGATGTCCGGGAATCGCTCGGTGAGGTAGTTGAGCAGGTAGGTGGCTGTGGAGTAGTAGGCGAACGACTCGACGATGCGCAGCGCGATCACCCGGAGAACGCTCTTCCAGTCGCGCCGGATGGTGGTGAGGAACGGGTTCTTCTCGATCTTGCCCTCGGCCTTCGCCTCCTCAAACTCGGGCGATTCCGACAGACGGGAGCGCACGATGAGGGCGACGATCACGAGAACGGCACTCAGAAGGAATGGGATGCGCCAGCGCCAGTCGCCCTCGAGGTTGGCACAGATGAGGAACATGGCGCTCGCCAGGGCAATGCCGAGCGGGTTGCCCGACTGTGGGATGGCGGCATACATACCGCGCCGGTTCCAGGGCGCATGCTCATAGGTCATGGTTATAGCGCCGCCCCACTCGGCCCCGAACGCGAGACCCTGGATCATTCGGATGACCACGAGCAGGATCGGGGCGAGCACACCGATGGTCGCGTAGGTGGGGAGCAGGCCGATGAAGAAGGTGGCGCCGCCCATAACGAGCATCGCACCCACGAGAACGGGCTTGCGGCCGAACTTGTCGGCCAGATAGCCTCCGATTGCGCCGCCGAGCGGGCGCATCAGGAAGCCGACGGCAAGGGTTGCGAACGAGAGCATGGTTCCGACAAAGCGGTCGCTCCCTGGGAAGAAGACGGCACTAAAGTACAGGGCCGATGCTGTGCCGTAGGCGATGAAGTCGTAGTTCTCGACGCTCGTGCCCAGGGCGGCGGCGATCGCCGTCTTGTTCCGGTCTTTCGATCCCAAGGCAGAGGTCTGCCGGATCGTCGTGGTGTTCGTCACTGATGGATCTCCTTTGATCGATTGGGGATGGGATAAGGGTTAGCGGTTTGCCGCGATGGGGGTGGCGGATACGGGCACGAGCGCGTCGAGGGCGTTCAGCTTTGCCACGCGACGGCGAGTGTCCGCGTCGTCGTCGAAGGTGGCGGCAAGGAACTCGGCCACGATGTCGTCGATGAATGCGGACGGCACGAGCCAGGCCCCGAGAGCGATCACGTTCGCGTCGTCGTGCTCGACGGCCTGGCGCGCAGAGTACGACTCGTTGGCGAGACCGCAGCGGATGCCGGGGATCTTGTTGGCGGCCATGATGGCGCCCGCCCCCGTTCCGCAGACCAGCACGGCACGGTCTGCGCTCCCGTCGAGCACCGGGGCGCAGGTCGCCTGGGTGATGTCGGGAAAGTCGACCGGATCCATGCTGTCTGTGCCGCAATCGATCGCGGTGTGGCCGAGCTTCTCGATGGCGTCGATGACGCGCTGTTTGAGGGGGAAGCCGGCGTGATCGGCTCCAACGGATACTCTCATGCGGGAGTCCTTTCAGAGGTGGCTGCGAGCATCCGCTCGACATCGCGGAGGGACGGGATGGACGAAGATGCACCCTCGCGGGTAACGGCGAGCGCCCCTGCGGCTCCGGCTAGTTCGAGTCGCTCGCCCAGTGGCAGCATCAGATGGGCAGCGAGATAGCCGACTAGCGTGTCACCGGCGGCAGTAGTGTCCACCGCGACCACTCGCGGAGCGTGGATGCGACCGGAGCCTTCGGCCGAGACGTAGACGGCACCGTCAGCGCCGAGAGTGCACACGGCATCGATCGTCATGTGGCGCTCGTGGCGGAGCGCATCGACTGTCTCTGAGAGCAGGCGGACGACGTCGTCTGGTCCGGCGCTCCGAGGTTCTTGGACGCCAAGGAGTGCCGCGAGCTGGGCGAGTTCGTTCTCGTTGACAACTAACAGGTCGATGTCGTGGATGAGGTCATCGGGTGCGACGGGCGCAGGTGCGGCGTTCCAGATGACCACGGCGCCGGCTCTCCTGGCCACGCGGACTGCGGCGCGGTTGGCTGCGGCGGTCACTTCGTTCTGCAAGACCAGCACGTCACTCGCACCAATAGTCGTGAGCTTCTCGAGTGCGACGCTGTCATCGAGTAACGCGTTAGCGCCCGACAACACCACGATCGAGTTCTCGCCTTCATCGTCGACGAACACAAGCGCCCGGCCTGTCGGCACATCCGGCCGTGCGACGATGCCGCCGACACCGACTCCGCGGTCACCCAGGGCACGGATCATGGCCGACGCCTCGGTGTCGTCGCCGACCACGCCGATCATGAAAGTCGATGCGCCCGCAGCAGAGGAGGCGATGGCCTGGTTGGCGCCCTTGCCTCCGGGCGAGGCATGAGTACCGTCAGCGAGAACGGTCTGCCCCGGAAGCGGCAAGCTCGAGACACGGTAACAGGTATCGGCATTGATGCTGCCAAAGACGAAGACGGTCGAACCTTCTCCGCGAGCCATGTGCACCTCCTCGTGAAACGTTTCCATGGAAACGATTCCATGAGCGTCGAAGTCAATGATGCATCAGTTGCTTCAGATCCGCAAACCGATCTCGCAGCTCAGGAGAGTGCGCGGTCCACGAGGCTGGTGGCTACGCGCCGTGAGCTAACGGGGCGGCCCTCGATGAGGTCGAGAAGTCCGGCTACCCCGAGCCGCCCGATCTCCGCGGCTCCGATCCGCACAGCGCTGATCGGAGGGGTCGCGAATTCGAACCAGTCGACGTCATCGAAGGAGATGACCTCGACTCGCGCGGCTTCGACCACACTGAGACGGCGTCGCAGACCGCGGACGGCCCCAAGAGTTGTCGGTTCATTCACTCCGAACACCGCCGTCGGCCGTTTCCCCCGGTCGAGGACGCGGAGCATTGCGGCCTCCGCACCGTCGGCGAGGAAATCGCCCTCGTCGATCAGCCGGTCATCCACGCTGATGCCGTGCGATTCGCGGCCGGCGAGGTATGCCGCTTTGCGCTCCGCGGCCGTAGAGAAAGCGGTCGGGCCGCCGATGAAGGCGACCTCCGTGTGACCCCGGACCTGTAGCCAATCGAGAACCAGGGCGACTCCCTGGGCATTGTCGGTGGCGAAGAGAGGAGCGTCGAGGCCGTCGAGGCTCCGATTGAGCAGAACGACGGGGAGCCTCGATGCCACCAATGACTCGAGCTGCGGGGATACAGGTCCCTGCGGAGAGAGCAGCAGGCCGTCGATGCGCTGTGTGGCGAAGATGCGCAAGTATTCGTCAGCCTGGGCCGCATCCTCGTTGGCGTTCGCCAGTAGCACCGTGTAGCCGCGTCGCATCGCCTCGCGCTCCGCAGCGTGGGCAAGCTCGGAGAAGAAGGGGTTGCGGATGTCCGACACCAGCAGTCCGAGGACATCCGTGCGCGACCGACGCAATGCCCGCGCGGTCCCGTTCCTGACATAGTTGAGCTCTGCCGCCGCCGCGAGAACGCGCGCCCGAGACTCGGGAGAGGTCTGAGCACTTCCGCTCAGAACGCGCGATGCTGTGCCAAGTGCAACCCCGGCGCGCTCGGCGACATCCTTGATCGTCGACATCGATCCCTCCGTGTGGAAACGTTTCATCCTCACGAGATACAGTAGTTCCCACCGCCGGGATCCGCCTTCCGCTCCAGAGATCGACGCGTTTGCCTTGATGAGTGAGCCGATCGCCGCCGTGATAGGCGCCCTCTTGTGCAAATGTAGTCAAGATGCCGCACCCCCTACATGCGAAACGCCCCGAATCACTGTGTTCTCAAGGGATTTCCGGGACGTTCTCGTGGCGGTACCGGTGTGATTTGAACCCATACGACGGCTCAATGCTCCCCTAGCTGAATCCTCGAATCTGCTGGTTTACGAGGAGCAACGTCACACTTGCTCACAACTGAAATCGGATGCTTGCAGGCTTTCCGTTACCGCTGCGTTACTGCTTGAGTC
>JAVECW010000144.1 GCA_030841285.1 Microbacteriaceae bacterium | reverse complement strand
CTGGGAACGGCCACTGGATCGTTCCGCGCGGGTCGTTCGTGAAGGTGTTCGCGGTCCGCATGTTGCTGCGCGCAGCCACCTGTTCGGCGGATGTGACCGTGTAGCCGTCGTGCGAAACCTGCGCGGGGGCGGCGCCATCGCCATCGCCGACAATGGCCTGCGTCTTTCCAGCGGGGATCGCGGCAACCTTCGCAGCGATGAGCTGGGCCTGCACATCGCTGGTCGACATCAACGCGTTCGCCGGTACGGATGTCGCGACGGCCATCAGGGCCGCGAACGTCATGGCGAGAACGCCTTGGGTCACCCAACGTCGCTTGCGTGGGGCGATGTGTGCCTTCGCCGTCGCGATCATGAGTGGCGGCAAGCGACGTGCCGCCCCGCGGGCATGCGGTGTGCGGGCGTGGGGTGTGCGCGCGTGCGGTGCCGTGGACCGAGTCGGGGTCGTGCGCTCACGCTCGCGTCGCTCGCGACGCGTCTCCGGGGTCCCCGAACCGAGGTCGGCGCCTTCGAGGGCGCCGGAATCCGGAGAGCGGAGTGGCAAGAGCGATGAAACCTTCGTGTTGCTGGATCTGGGATGTCAGCCTGAACCTGAGGCCAAATAACGAATTCGTAAAGGTTACCCGCCCCCACCTGCACGTTTCATGACAGTGCAGGCGCCCTCCGGGGGTTCGTGCAGGCAACTCGAAGGCTTTCCTGGCCAGCCGGTCAGTGTTCGGTGACGCCTAGCGAGGCGAGCACTGGCTCGAACCGGTCGTAGAGGCCGGGCTCTGCCGCGATGATGAGTTCACGCCCGCCGCGCGCGCCGTCGAGTGCACCGACCCGAGCCCCTGCCTCGCTCGCGATGAGTGATCCGGCCGCAAGATCCCACGGGTTGAGCCCGCGTTCGTAGTACACGTCCAGGCGCCCGGACGCGACGGAACACAGGTCGAGCGCAGCCGACCCGATGCGGCGGATGTCGCGTACCTGGTGGATCAGGCCGCGCACGACATCCATCTGATGTGTTCGTCGCTCGGCGCTGTACGAGAAGCCCGTGCCGACGAGCGCGAGCGACAACTGCACCCCGGTGGCGACCTCGAGCCGCTGGCCGTTGAGGAAGGCGCCGCCGCCCTCAGTGGCCGTGTACGTCTCGTTGAGCGCGGGATTGACGACGGCGCCGGCCAGCGCTCGCCAGGTCAGCGGATCGGGCTCGCCCTCGACGACGGCAATGCTCACCGCGTACAACGGGATGCCATAGGCGTAGTTGACGGTTCCGTCGATGGGGTCGACCACCCAGGTCAGGCCGCTCGTGCCGCGTTCTGCGCCGGTTTCCTCGCCGAAGAAGCCGTCATTCGGGCGCGCCTCGGCGAGCAGCGAGCGGATGAGCGCCTCGGACTCCTTGTCGGCGAACGTGACGATATCCTCTGGCGACGACTTGGACGCGGCGACCGAGACGCCCTCCGCGCGCCGCCGCCGGACCAGCTCGCCTGCGCGCTGCGCGATCCCGAGTGCAATGTCCAGAAGTTCGTCGTGAGAAGCCATGCCTCAAGCCTTTCACAGCCACGAGGGCCGCCTCGACCCGCGGGTGTTGGTTGAGTAGCGCGCCAGCCAGAGCGATTCACTAGATATTTTTTCACTTGTGCAAATTTGCAATTGCGTATTTTTGCAGAAGCTGCAATACTTCACCTATGCAATCTTCTGAATCCGGTCTCCGCGAACGCAAACGTGCCGACACGCGCGACAGGCTCCAGACTGCCGCCGTGACGCTTGTCCATCAAAAGGGCATGGAGCACGCGACACTCGATGCGATTTGCAAGGAAGCGGATGTGTCGACCCGCACCTTCTTCAACTATTTCGATAGCAAAGAGGATGCGATTCTCGGTCTGGAGGACGTGGCCATTACGAGTGATTCGGTTTCGGATCTACTCGGGGCGCACGTGGGATCGGGTCCCATTGAGTTGACGATCCGGATGGTGTTCGGTTTGTTGAATCCGTCCGTTGATTCGTCTGCGCAGCTGCCGCTGCGCATGAAGATCATCAACCAGTATCCGCAACTCCTCGGCCGGATGGCGAACCAGGCGCAGCGGATGACACAACAACTCACTGCGGCCATGGGCCCGATTCTTCGGGAAACGTCCAATTTCGCGGACCAAGACGAAACCGAGTCGGAAATTTCAGTTGAGATCTTGCTTTCCCTCTGCAGCGGCGCGACACGCGTCGCAATCAAAGAGTGGGCAGCTAGCGGGAGCCAGGCGCCGATCGAGGCGGTAGAACAGCGAGCAAACGAGCTCGTAAAGAACATAGTTAAGAGACTCAAATGACAACCACCGTGACCGCGCCAAAGAGCGTGGCCGAACTCGAGGCCGACGCGGCCACCAAGCGCCGGGTCCTCTTCATCTTCGCCGGCCTGATGGTAACGATGCTTCTGGCATCGCTGGACCAGACCATATTCTCGACCGCTTTGCCCACGATCGTCGGCCAGTTACATGGGGTCGACCAGCAACTCTGGGTGACGACCGCCTACATCCTCGCATCAACCATCATGCTGCCCGTCTATGGCAAGCTCGGCGACTTGATCGGCCGCAAGGGCCTGTTCATCGGCGCTATCGCGATCTTCATCGTCGGCTCCATCATCGGCGGTCTTGCCACCGACATGACGACGCTCATCGTCGGACGCGCAGTGCAAGGCCTCGGCGGCGGCGGACTGATGCTGCTGTCCCAAGCCATCATCGCCGACGTAGTCCCCGCCCGCCAGCGCGGCCGCTACATGGGCATCATGGGTGGCGTCTTCGCCCTCTCCTCCGTCGCCGGACCACTCCTCGGCGGATACTTCACCGACGGCCCCGGATGGCGTTGGGGCCTGTGGATGAATGTGCCGCTCGGCATCCTCGCCATCGCCTCCGCCGCATTCTTCCTTCGCCTGCCTAAAAATACAAACGGCCGCCCAAGCATCGACTACGCAGGGATGGGCCTGCTCGCCCTGGCGTCCACCGGAATCGTCCTCACCACAGTGTGGGGCGGGACTACCTACACCTGGGACTCCGTGCAGATACTCTCCCTGATCGCCGCCACCGTCATCGCCGCAGCCGCCTTCGTGCTCGTAGAACGCAAGGCTGCCGAGCCGATCATGCCGTTGCACCTCTTCAAGCAAGCGAACTTCAACCTCACGACCGTTGCCGGACTCATCATCGGCATCGCAATGTTCGGCGCGCTCGGCTACCTCCCCACCTACCTTCAGATGGTCACCGGGGTGAACGCCACCCAGGCTGGTCTGCTGCTGATCCCCCTCATGGCGGGACTCCTCGTCACCTCGATCGGGTCCGGGCAACTCGTGAGTAAAACGGGACGCTACAAGGCGCTCCCCATCATCGGAACAGCGATCACGGCCGGCGCGCTCGGACTACTGTCGACCATGACACCCACAATGCCGGTGTGGCAGATCTGCTCCTACCTGGCACTCATGGGAATCGGACTCGGTATGGCCATGCAGATCCTCATCCTGATCGTGCAAAACACGTTCTCGAACGCTGAAGTGGGTACCGCGACAGCATCGAACAACTACTTCCGCCAGATCGGCGCATCCATCGGATCCGCGGTCGTCGGCAGTCTCTTCGTCGCAAACCTGCAACACCTCGTCGCCACCCGCCTGCCAAACGCAGGCGGAGCCTCATCCGGCGGCAGCCTTAACTCCTTCACACCGGAAAAAGTACAGGCACTGCCTGAGGCAATCAAGAACGTCATCGTCGGCGCATACAACGACGCACTCACACCAGTGTTCCTCTACATGGTGCCACTCATGCTCGTAGCGACCGTTCTGCTCTTCTTCGTCAAAGAGAAGCCCCTAGCAACCACGATCGAACGAGAACCAGCCGCCGCCCTCTAATTGAGTATCGCCGGGAAACTCCCCCGGTTAGTTCGAAGGATGGGTCGAGTATTGCGCGATGATCACGCCGGTCGTCGTGATGATCGATCGTTCCAGCTTCAAATTGACCCGCTCGCCGTCACCGAAAAGCTTGGTGCCCGAACCGAGTACGATCGGGTGGATCTG
>JAVECW010000142.1 GCA_030841285.1 Microbacteriaceae bacterium | reverse complement strand
CACCAGCGAACGGGGGCTTCCGCCCGGACACTGTATACGAGCAACGGGCGCTTCGCCCGGGCACTGCATAAGTTCGACGCTACATACGCGCGAAGTTATACAGCGTTTATCGAACCACCGAACCCCGCGCTCTGGCAGTGATCCGCACGATAGATCACCCCTGGGTCAGGGGCGCGGCTCCTCCGCGCCGGGAGCACCAGCGGCACCGGGAGCACCAGCAGTACCAGGAGCCCCGGCCTCAGGCCCACCGGCCGCAGGGTGCTCAACCGCGGGAGGCTCAGGAGCGGGTGTCCCGGAAGCAGGGACAGCGGGAACCGAAGCAGCAGGAGCAACCGAACCTCCTCCGCTGATCAGGTTCCGCGCACGGTTGATGAGGTCAGGGTCGACGATGACCGAATAGCTCGTCGCGATCACCTGCATGACCGACGTGTAGTCGCGGCGGCGGCGGTTGATGGCGTACGAGACGAGACCGAAGAGCATCCCGAACCCAGCGCCAAGGATCACTGCGGCGAGCACGAACGTGAAACTCGTCACCGGCGAGAAGATGATGAGCAACAGGCCGAAGAAGATTCCGAGCCATGCGCCGGATGCTGCCCCGGCCAGCGCGACGCGACCCCAGCTGAGCTTGCCCGTCACCCTTTCGACGCTCTTGAGGTCGCTCCCGATGATCGAGAGCTGCTTCACCGGGAAGTCAGCACGGGCGAGCACGTCGACGGTCTGCTGCGCCTCGGGGTACGTCTCATAGGTCGCAACCACCTCCCCGCGCGGAAGCGTGGGGTAGAGGCTCCGATTGCGTCCGCCGAACGGGCTTTGATTGCTCACCCCGCCATTCTTCCACCCAACCCTGTTATCCAGCGCCGAGGGCATAAGTTATTACTTGTGAGTGCCACCAGAGTTTTCGTCGCCAGGCTGGCCGGATGCATCGTATTCGATCCAGCCGGAGACCGCGTGGGTAAGGTCCGAGACGTTCTGGTGATCTACCGGAAGAGCGACCCGCCGCGGGTCGTCGGCCTCATCGTCGAGATCCCCGGAAAACGGCGCGTATTCGTCTCGATCGAGCAGGTCACGAGCATTGGTGGCGGCCAGATCATTACGACGGGCCTGATCAACGTGCGCCGGTTCGAACAGCGCGGCGGCGAAGTCCGCGTCATCGCCGAGATGCTTGGTCGTCGCGTGGTCTTCACCGACGGTTCAGGCGAGGGCACGATCGAGGATGTCGCCATCGAGGAGTCCGGACCAGGCGCATGGGCGATCACCCAGCTCTTCGTGCGCAGACCGAAGTCGGGCTCCTCGCCGTTCGGCAAGGGCACGACGGCGTTTGTCTCGTGGTCCGAGGTGCGCGAGAAGGTGGAACGCGGCCAGGCGCAATCCGCTGAGCAACTCATCGCCACATACTCCGAACTGAAGCCCGCCGACCTGGCCAGCACCCTCCTCGACCTGCCGCGACAGCGCAGGCTCGAAGTCGCGGAAGAACTCCCCGACGATCGCCTCGCCGACGTGCTCGAAGAGATGCCGGAAAGCAACCAGGTCGAGATCCTGGCCCAGCTGGATGACGACCGGGCCGCCGATGTGCTCGACCAGATGCAGCCGGATGATGCCGCCGACCTGATCGCGCAGCTCTCGCAGGAGCGCGGCGAGCACCTGCTCGACCTCATGCAGCCCGAGGAAGCGGACGATGTACGCATGCTCCTCAGCTACGCGCCGGACACTGCCGGCGGCCTGATGACCACCGAGCCGATCATCCTGTCCGCCGACGCGACCGTGGCGGAAGGCCTCGCACTCATCCGTCGCCACGAGCTCGCGCCCGCGCTCGGCGCCGCCGTGTGCGTAACACTTCCGCCATACGAACCGCCAACCGGGCGCTTCATCGGAATGGTGCATTTCCAGCGGATGCTGCGCTATCCGCCGCATGTGCGCCTCGGCACCCTCGTGGATTCCGGCCTCGAGGCCGTCACGGCCAACGCCTCGGCCGCCGAGGTCTCGCGGATCCTGGCCAGCTACAATCTGGTCTCCGTGCCGGTTGTGGACGACAACCACAGGCTTGTCGGGGTGGTGACCATTGACGACATCCTGGACTTCCTGCTCCCGGACGACTGGCGAAGTCACGACGACGACGACGACACGCTGAAACGAGCGGCGTCCAGGCAACAAATCAGCACGGGCAGTATCCCGATCGTAAAGGCAAGGAGGACCGGCAGTGGCACGACTTAGCAGGTCCGAGATCCGCCTGGACGCCCCCAAGGGACTGCGCACCTCCGTTCTCCCCCTGCGGAACCGGCCATCCAACGACCGCTTCGGTCGCTTCACCGAATGGATCGCGCGCGCGATGGGAACCCCGCGGTTCCTGCTCAGCCTCACGTTGTTCGTCGTGGTCTGGATTGCGTGGAACACTCTCGCACCCGTCGCCTTGCGGTTCGACTCGAGCACCTTCGGATTCACGGCGCTCACGCTCGTACTCTCGCTCCAAGCGTCGTACGCGGCCCCGCTCATCCTGCTCGCGCAGAACCGGCAGGATGACCGCGACCGCGTGCAGATCGAGCAGGACCGCCAGCGCGCCGAGCGCAACCTGGCCGACACCGAGTACCTCGCTCGCGAAGTTGTCGCCCTGCGAATCGCGGTCAAAGACCTGGCGTCGAAGGATTTCATCCGCGCCGAACTGCGCGCGATCCTCGAGGCGCTCGACGAGCGCGACGCGATCGAGGCGGGCGAGACGCCAGACTCCTCGACCAGTGCAGGTCCAGGTGCACGGCAGTCACTCGGCACCCGCGCCGAACAAGCCGATGCCTGACGTCTCCGAGTCCGCTTCGCACGACGGTCTTGTCCTCACCGACCTCGTCCGAAGCGCGCTGACCCGTGTCATTGACCCGGAGATCCGCAAGCCCATCACGGAGCTCGACATGGTCGCTGGCGCGAGCGTCGACGACGCCGGCCACGCGACCGTCGACATCAAGCTCACGATCGTCGGATGCCCCGCAGCCGACACGATCGAACGCGACGTTCGCGAGGCTGCAGCATCCGTCTCCGGTGTTGCGGAGGTCGCGGTCAATGTCACGGTCATGACCAGGGAGGAACGCGCGGCCCTCACCGAGAAGCTGCGCGGCGGACGCGCTGCCAGGGGCCCGCAGTTCGGGCCGGAGACGCTCACGCGCGTGTACGCCGTCACGAGCGGCAAGGGCGGCGTCGGCAAGTCGACGCTCACGGCGAACCTCGCTGTCGCGCTCGCAGCGAAGGGACTCTCGGTCGGGATCGTGGATGCCGACGTGTACGGTTTCTCGATCCCCGGCATCCTCGGCCTGGTTTCGGCGGATGGCGTCGCGCAGAAGCCGACCAGGGTCGACGAGATGATCCTGCCACCGGTCGCGCACGGAGTGAAGGTCATCTCGATCGGGATGTTCGTGGACTCCTCGTCGGCCGCGGTTGCCTGGCGCGGGCCGATGCTGCACCGCACCATCCAGCAGTTCCTGACCGACGTGTACTTCGGCGACCTCGACGTCCTCCTCCTCGACCTGCCCCCCGGCACGGGAGACGTCGCAATCTCGGTCGGGCAGCTTCTCCCGCACGCCGAGGTCATCGTCGTCACGACCCCACAACCGGCCGCGGCTGACGTGGCCGAGCGCAGCGGCATCGTCGCCCGCCAGACCGGCCAGGCCATCTACGGCGTCGTCGAGAACATGGCCGGCCTGGCCCAGCCGGACGGCACGGTCCTCGACATCTTCGGTACCGGCGGCGGCGAGGAGGTCGCACGGCGCCTGTCCGCCAGCCAGGATGCTCCCGTCGAGCTCCTCGCCTCGGTTCCGCTGAGCATCGCGTTGCGCGCGGGCGGCGACGCAGGCGAGCCCATCGTGCTCGCGCATCCGGAGGACCCCGCGAGCGTCGCCATCCGCTCCGTTGCGGATCGCCTCGCCTCCCGCAGCCGCGGCCTTGCCGGCCGGAAGCTCGGCCTCTCCGTCACGTAGTGCTGATCGAACCGTGCTGGTCGAGTGCGAGCGCAGCGAGCGTATCGAGACCCGGGTTTCGATACGGCCGCGGGCGGCCTACTCAACCACCACTGCGTGCCTAGGTCGCCTCGCCGTCGAACGGCGGCGGAGACCCGGCCTGAAGGGTCCGATCGCGCTGTGCCGGTCGCACGACCTGAGGGGCGGGCTCCTCGTCCTCGAGCAGGGCCTCGCGGATAATCCGGCGTGGGTCGTACTGGCGCGGGTCGAGTTTCTTCCAGTCGACTTCTTCGAACTCGGGGCCCATCTCGTCGCGCATGCGATCCTTGGCTCCATTGGCCATGTCCCGCAGGTTGCGCGTCAGCCTTCCGAGTTGCGCCGCGTAGTGCGGCAGTCTCTCGGGTCCGAGCACGAAGACAGCGATCACCCCGATGATGAGCAGCTTCTCGAAGGTCAATCCGAACACGAGATCAGACTAACCTGTGCGCCCTGCAGGCTTGCTGCCAGTTCGGGCCGTATTCTGGTGCCGGAGAGCGCTGGGAGCATCGTGTCAGACAAAGAATTGAACTGGAAGTTCGCCGACGATATCGTCGTCGAGGGCGAGGTAACGGCGAAGGCACGCCAGCTGTCCCTTGAACTCGGCATCGAACCGGTCGCGCCGTCCGTCGGCGCCCAGGCTGGCGTGGTCGTCGCGGCGACCGGCGCAGCCAACATCGCCGAGATCGGGACGGGCGTCGGTGTCTCCGGACTCTGGATGCTCAAGGGTGGCACGAAAGCCACGCTCACCTCGATCGACTCTGAACTGGACCACCAGCAGCACGCCCGCACGTTCTTCACCGAGGCGGGAATCACATCCAACCGCGTTCGCCTGATCACCGGGCGCGCGCTCGACGTGCTCCCCCGGATGAACGAAAACTCGTACGACATCGTCTTGGTGGACGCTGACCCGCAGTCCGTCATCGAGTACGTCGAACACGGCCTGCGCCTCGTGCGCCCCGGGGGAACCGTGCTCGTCGCCCACGCGCTCTGGAGGGGTGGCGTATCAGACCCCGCCCAGCGCGGCGACATTGTCACCGGATACCGCACCCTCGTCACCGAGATTGCGGCATCCAGTGCCGTTGTGAGCGCGCTCTCGCCTGTCGGCGATGGGTTGCTCCAGATTACGAAACTCAGCGAATAGCTGTCCTACTTTGGTGCGACGACACTCGCAAGTGCGTCGTGAAGCTCTTTGGCTTCCGCGTCGTTGACTGAGACGACAAGACGGCCGCCACCTTCGAGCGGAACACGCACGATGATGAGCCGACCCTCCTTAACTGCCTCCATGGGCCCGTCCCCGGTCCTCGGCTTCATGGCCGCCATGCAGCTCCCCTTTCGTCGACTGTATTCATTATCGTTCATCGGACCTCGCGGGGGAAAATCGACCGCGTGGACCACGCGCGATTACGGTGGCGACCAGTCGGCTCCGTCGACTCCCCAGCACATGAGCAGCCAGCCCCACTGGGCGAGCAGGAACACGACGACGAGCACGATCCGGTACGCCCAGTTCTTGGGCAGTGCGAGCGCACCGAGCAGCGGAAACATGGGCAGGAGCAGCCGGAAGGTGCTCGACTGCGGGAAGAAGAAGGCGAGAAGGTACACCGCGTAGCTCGCGAGCCAGAACCGCAGGTCGACGCCCAGCCGTTTGACGGCGGGCACGAACAGCACGACGGCGAAGAGCGCGATCACGAGCACGAGTGCGGTCATGCCGAGCCAGCTCGGCAACCCCAGGAAGGTGGCGAACCACCAGTTCGCACCCTCGAACCACGCCGAGAACGGCACGAGTTCGGTGTACCCGATGTATGGTGCGCGCCAGGCCAGCTCGGTGTCCGTGTACGCCGTGAGCGAGCCGGTCGCGATCGCGGCTATGCCAGGCCAGGCGAGCCCGGCGAGCCCGCTGAAGATCGTGACGGCAACGGATGCGATGCGCTCGGCCACCGGGAATGGGTCGCGCTCACGCACGACCCACCGATAGACCACGTGCAGGCCCATCGCGAGCGCGAAGGCGATGCCGCTGGGTCGGGTGAATGCCATCACGGTGACGACGGGAATCAGCCAGCCGTAGCGTCGGCGCACCATGAGATCGAGCCCGAGGATGAGAAAGAAGATGTACATCGACTCGGCGTATGCGAGCTGCATGAGCGGCGAGACCGGAGCGACGCAGAACAGCACGACGGCGAACATGCTGGCCGATGACCCGATCCTGGGGCGCAGGAGGCGATAGAGCAGGAGGGCGGAGCCGAGCCCGAAACCGGCCGAGATGAAGACGGCCGCAACGGGCCAGGGCAGCCGTGTGATGAACATGACGACGTTGATCAGGGCCGGGTACGCGGGCATGAACGCCCAGGTGTTCTCGCCGATCGCACCGGTGGCGGTGATCGGCAACTGGGCTGGGTACCCCCAGCCAGACACGATGTTGTACCAGCGGCCATCCCAGATCGCCGCGAAATCGAAGTAGCCGGGGTGCGCGCCGGTCCACGGGTTCGGCCCCTGAACGCTCGCGAGTGCGAGCAGCATGGCCGTCGTGACGACGCGGCTGACCAGGAAGACGACGATGACCCTGAACCACCAGGTGCGGGATGCGAGCGCCACGCGGGTCGCCAGGGCGTTCGTCAGCGCGGGCGTGACGGTCGTGTCTGCGTCACCCCTGAACACCTCGGGTTCCGCGCGGTCAGCCAACGCGACTCGCGCCGGAGAGCCATGCCCGCAGGCCCTCCTCGCACGCCCTGATCTGGTCGAGCGCAACGCGCTCGTCGTCAGCGTGCGCCTTCAGCGGGTCACCTGGTCCGTAATTCACGGCGGGGATGCCGAGTGCGGAGAAGCGCGCGACATCCGTCCACCCGTATTTCGGCTTCGCCTCGCCACCGACCGCCGCAAGGAACTCCTGGGCAAGCGTCGCGTCGAGTCCTGGGCGAGCGCCCTCGGCCTGGTCGACCACGGTGATCTCGTGCGTGCCGAACAGCTCGTGCATGTGTGCGATGGCATCGTCGACGGTGCGATTGGGAGCGAAGCGATAGTTGATGTGCACCATGCACTCGTCGGGGATGACGTTGCCGGCCACTCCCCCGCTGATGCCGACAGCGTTGAGGCCTTCGCGGTAGACGAGTCCCTCGACCTCGACCTCACGCGCCCGGTATGCGGCGAGCGTGTCGAGTATCGAGGCCGCCTTGTGGATGGCGTTATCGCCGACCCAGCCCCGCGCCGAGTGCGCGCGCAGCCCGTAGGTGCGCACCTCGATCCGCAGGTTGCCGTTGCAGCCCCCCTCGACCTGCGAGTTGCTCGGCTCGCCCAGGATGGCGAAGTCCCCGACGAACAGGTCTGGCCGATTCTTGGCGAGGCGACCGAGGCCGTTGAGCTCGGCCGAAACCTCCTCATGGTCGTACCACATCCAGGTCACGTCGACCGTGGGGTCCGTGAGCTCGGCCGCTAGCTTGAGCTGAACCGCAGTTCCCGCCTTCATGTCGACGGTTCCGCGACCCCAGAGGTAGTCGACGCCCGCGAGCGACTCGAAACGCGTCGGCAGGTTCTTGTTGAGCGGCACGGTGTCGATGTGGCCGGCGATGATCACGCGCTGGGCCCGGCCGAGGGTGGTTCGGGCGACGATCGTGTCGCCGTCCCTGATGACCTCGAGGTGGGGGTATCCGGCGAGCGCCGCTTCGATCGCATCCGCGAGTTCTTGTTCATTGCCAGAGACCGATTCGATGTCGCAGATCTGCCGGGTGAGGTCGATCGAGGACGCAGTGAGGTCGATGGGCACCCTACTAATCTAGAGCCATGGCCTCCGACGTATCCCCTGAAACACCTATGCCAACGCACGCCTGGGGCTACGGCCTTGCGACCGTGGCCGGCGACGGAACCGTGCTCGACACCTGGTATCCCGAGCCGACCCTCGGCACTCTGCCCGCCGGCCGCGACCGTTGGATCGCGCCCGCCGAGCTCGAGGCCCTCGCGGGCGCGGATGCTCGCCGCAATGTGCGCGTCGACATCGTCACGGTCGAGATCGAGCTGCAGGCTGCTCCCGCATCCACGCCGGATGCGTACCTGCGCCTGCACCTGCTCTCGCACCTCCTCGTGACGCCGAACTCGATCAACCTCGATGGAATCTTCGGCCACCTCCCGATCGTCACGTGGACCAACGCCGGCCCCGTGCTCCCCGCCGACTTCGCGCGCCTGCGTCCGGCGCTGCAGCGGGCAGGCATCCACGTGACGGGCATCGACAAATTCCCGCGCCTGACCGACTACGTGACCCCGGACCGCGTGCGCATTGCGGATGCCTCCCGCGTGCGCCTCGGTGCCTACCTGGCACCGGGCACGACAGTCATGCACGAGGGCTTCGTGAATTTCAACGCCGGCACGCTCGGAACCTCCATGGTCGAGGGCCGTATCTCGCAGGGCGTCGTGGTCGGCGACGGATCGGACATCGGCGGCGGCGCATCCATCATGGGCACGCTCTCTGGCGGAGGGACGCAGCGCGTCACCATCGGAGAGCGCGCCCTACTCGGCGCGAACTCCGGGATCGGCATCTCGATCGGCGACGACTCCGTGGTCGAGGCCGGCCTCTACGTGACGGCCGGCACCAAGGTCGTTCTCGTCGGGTCTGCTCCCACCGCATCCGGCCAGCCACAGACGGCCAAGGCCGTCGAGCTCTCCGGCGTGCCCAACCTGCTATTCCGCCGCAACTCGCTCACTGGCGCGGTCGAGGTGCTTCAGCGCAGGGGTGCCGGCATCGAGCTCAACACCGCGCTTCACGCCTAAGCACGCCAGACGCGCTCCCACGGTACTGGGGGAACGTCGCCGTCGTTCGCTACGATGACGACAGGACCCAGGCGCGAAGGAGTGACGTGGGAGAAGACACGCCCCGCCTCCGGCGGCGCCATCCGTTTCTGAGGGCGCTCGGCGTGACTCTCGCGATCGTGGTGACCCTCGCGATCGTGGCTGGTGGTCTCGGCATCTGGACCGTCACGCGCTCGTTCCCGGAGCTCTCCGGGAATGTGAAGGTTCCCGGGATGAGCGCTCCGGTCACGGTCTACCGTGACAGCGCCGGCATCCCCCAGATTGTCGCCCAGACCGCGGACGACCTGTTCCGCGCGCAGGGGTTCGTGCACGCGCAGGACCGGTTCTGGGAGATGGATTTTCGCAGGCACGTCACCTCCGGCCGGCTCTCGGAGATGTTCGGCGCGAGCCAGGTCGGGACAGACACGTTCATCCGCACCCTGGGTTGGCGCGCGGTCGCCGAGCAGGAGCTGAAGCTGCTCGACGCGACGACGCTGCGCTACTACCAGGACTATGCGGATGGCGTGAACGCGTACCTGAAGACGCACAAGGGCGCCGATCTCTCGCTCGAGTACGCCGTGCTCGGCCTGCAGACGCCCGGATACACACCCGAGCCGTGGACGCCGGCCGACTCGATCGCGTGGCTGAAGGCCATGGCCTGGGATCTCAGGTCCAACCTCGAGGACGAGATCGACCGCGCCCTGCTCGCGACTGTTCTCGCGCCGGCACAGGTCGCCGAACTGCACCCGGCGTATCCGTACGCGCAACATCCGACCATCACCGTGCTTGGCGGAGGCAGCACCACGGCGACGACGCCCCAGGTCGTGCCGGCCGTCGCACCCTCCACAGGAGCGCTCGAGGAACTCAAGGTGAGCCTCGCCGCGCTGCCTGCGCTGCTCGGCCCGGCCGGACCCGACATCGGCTCGAATTCCTGGGTCGTCAGCGGCGCACACACCACGACGGGCAAGCCGCTCCTCGCAAACGATCCGCACCTGAGCGCGAGTGAGCCGTCCGTCTGGTACCAGATCGGGCTGCACTGTGCGACAGTGTCGGCGGCATGCCCGTTCGACGTTGCCGGCTTCAGCTTCGCCGGCCTGCCCGGAGTTGTCATCGGGCACAACGACCGCATTGCGTGGGGCTTCACCAACCTGGCCCCCGACGTGGCCGACCTTTATGTGGAGAAGGTGACCGGCGGCAACTACGAGTACAACGGCGCACTCGTCCCGCTCACGACCCACAAGGAGACCCTCAAGGTCGCCGGAGGCAAACCCGTCACGATCACCATCAGGTCGACGCTGCACGGACCCCTGGTGACCGGGATCAGCGACGGATTCGCGGCCATTGCAAAGGACCAGGGTGCCAACGCCGGTCTGCGGCCAGTCAACTCCCAACTCTCCCTGCAGTGGACCGCGCTGACGCCCGGCCACACCGCGGCCGCGATCTTCGCCATCGACGCGGCGAAGAACTGGCAGGAGTTCCGCGCCGGCGCCCAGCTCTTCGAGGTGCCGTCGCAGAACCTCGTCTATGCGGATGTCGACGGAAACATCGGCTACCAGGCGCCCGGGCGCATCCCCGTGCGCGCGTCGGGCGATGGCACCGTTCCCGTGCCGGGCTGGACCAGCGCATACGGCTGGACCGGCTACGTCCCGTTTGATGCGCTGCCGAGCGATTTCAACCCGGCGAAGGGATACATCGTGACCGCGAACAACGCCGCGGTCGGCCCCAACTTCCCTGTCATGATCACGAAAGACTGGAACAACGGGTACCGTGCCAACGAGATCACGAACCGCCTGAGCGCCATGATCGCCTCGGGCAAGAAGCTCTCGGTTGACGACATGGCGAGCATCCAGTCAGACACCTACGACGCCAATGCAGCAACCCTCGTTCCGGTGCTCACCGCAATCCCGGGCGAGTCCGACGCGAGCCGCGCGATCGAGTTGCTGCGGAGCTGGAATTATCACGACGACGCCAACAGCGCGGCCGCCGCGTACTTCAACATCTTCTGGCGCAACCTTCTCAACGATGCCTTCGCGCGCAAGCTGCCGAAGAGCGCACCTCCCGTCGGCGGTGATCGCTGGATCGCGGTCGTGGGGCAGCTTGCCACCGAGCCGGACTCCCCGTGGTGGAGCGACGCGCGCCTCGGCGTATCCGGTCGCGACCAGATGTTCGAACTCGCGGCAGTCGAGGCGTATCACGAAGCCGTGCGGCTCATGGGACCTGACCCGAGCACCTGGCGCTGGGGCAGCATCCACACCCTGCAACTCACGAACGGGAGCTTCGGCAAATCTGGGATCGCGCCGATCGAGTCGCTCTTCAATCGCGGCCCATACGCCGTCGGCGGGTCATCCGGGGTTGTCGACGCGGTGGGCTGGGATGCGTCGCTCGGCTACGAAGTGACGCGCGTCCCGTCGATGCGTCAGGTGATCGACCTCGCCGACTTCAACCGGTCGACCTGGGTCAACCTCACCGGCGCATCTGGCCATGCGTTCCACCCGAACTATGTCGACCAGACCGCGCTCTGGCAGGCGAACAAGACCCGCCCGTGGCCGTTCAGCCCGGATGCCGTGCGCGCTGCGGCCAAGGAGACCCTGACGCTGAGCCCGTAACTGCGACTAGCGCGTCGGCCAGTCCCGCTTCGCCTGGCCGACGTAAAGCTGCTGCGGACGGCCGATCTTCGACGCCGCATCCATGTTCATCTCTCGCCAATGCGCGATCCAGCCGGGGAGCCGGCCGATCGCGAAGAGCACCGTGAACATTCGCGTCGGGAAGCCCATCGCCTTGTAGATGACTCCCGTGTAGAAGTCGACGTTCGGATAGAGCTTGCGCTCGATGAAGTAGTCATCGGCGAGGGCGACGGCCTCAAGCTCCTTGGCGATGTCGAGCAGGTCGTTCTTGACCCCCAACGCGGCGAGGACTACGTCCGCGCTCTCCTTGACGAGGCGCGCGCGGGGGTCGAAGTTCTTGTAGACGCGGTGCCCGAAGCCCATGAGCTTGACACCCTCTTCCTTGTTCTTCACCCGCGCGACGAACTTCTGCACGCCCTCGCCCGAGTCGCGAATCGCTCCAAGCATGTCGAGCACGGCCTCGTTTGCCCCGCCGTGCAGCGGACCATACAGCGCGTTGATGCCAGCAGAGACCGAGGCGAAGAGGTTGGC
Organism: Microbacteriaceae bacterium; assembly: GCA_030841285.1. Taxonomy (GTDB): domain Bacteria; phylum Actinomycetota; class Actinomycetes; order Actinomycetales; family Microbacteriaceae; genus JAUZGC01. Next base: position 9,059 of record JAVECW010000142.1, on the reverse strand, counting down.
CTGGGTCGAACCGACCAGGCGGACGGTCGATGTCGATGCGTTCTGCTCGTGGTCTTCGTGCAGGATCAGCAGGCGCTCGAGCGCCTTGCTCAGGACAGGGTTGACCTCGTACGGCTCGGCCATGGTGCCGAAGTTCAGGCGCAGGAAGTTGTCGACGAAGCTCAGCGAGTTGTCCGGATAGAGGAAGGCCTGGCCGAGACTCTTCTTGTGGGCATAGGCCGCGATCACCGGGAGCTTGGCGAGCAGGCGGATCATGGACAGCTCGATCTGTTCTGGATCGCGCACCCCGAGCGAGTCCTGGTAGAACGTCGACAGCGCAGAGACCGCGCTGGAGAGCACGGACATCGGATGCGCGTCGTGCGGAAGCGCGCCGAAGAAGTGCTTGAGATCCTCATGCAGCAGAGTGTGGCGGCGAATCTTCTCGTCGAAGTCGGCCAGCTCGGTCGCGCTCGGCAGCTCACCGTAAATCAGCAGCCAGGCAGCCTCGAGGAACGTCGAATTCTCGGCGACCTGTTCGATCGGGTACCCGCGATAGCGCAGGATGCCCGCCTCCCCGTCGATGTACGTGATGGCCGACTTGGTCGCGGCCGTGTTGACGAAACCGTAGTCGAGGGAGGTAAGACCTGTCTGCTTGGTCAGGGTCGAGATATCGATGCTGGATGCGCCATCGACGCTCGTCAGAATCGGAAACTCGGCGGTGCCCCCCGGATAGCTGAGGGTCGCCTTGCACCCCTGTTCCCCGGCTTGCTCGGTGCCGATTCCGCTCACAACGCCTCCTGGGTGCTTGTCTGGTCGTCGGCGGCTCTCGTCTCGTGGAGGAACCGCAACTCTGCGCGGATACAGCCTAAAGGGAAAGCAGGGCTACTGTTACACCAGCCAAGGGAGCACCGAATCCCTTAGAGGGTCTCTCCAAAATTCGCGAGCCTTTCGACCGCTGCACCGATCCGCTCATCCGTGGCCGTGAGCGAGAGACGCACGTGCTGCGGGTAGAAGTCGCCGTAGAACACGCCTGGGCCGACCACGATACCCAGGTCCGCGAACCGGCCGACCGTCTCCCAGGCATCCCTGCCTTCTGTCGCCCACAGGTAGAGCCCGGCCTCGCTGTGGTCGATGCGGAACCCGGCTGCTTCGAGTGCCGGCTTGAGCACGGCACGGCGCTGCAGGTACAGCTCGCGCTGTGCGGCGACGTGGGCATCGTCCCCGAGCGCCGCCACCATGGCGGCCTGCAACGGTGCCGGCAGCATCATCCCTGCATGCTTGCGCACGGTGACGAGCTTGTCGATCACCGTGCGGCATCCGGCCACGAACGCGGCCCGATACCCGGCCAGGTTCGACTGCTTGCTCAGCGAATAGACGGCGAGCACATTGCGCCGGTTGCCCTCGATCACACGCGGATCCAGGATGCTCGGCACACGCTCGTTCGCCCAGCGACCGTCCCAGCCGAGTTCGGCATAGCACTCGTCGCTCGCGATCACAGCGCCCAGCTCGCGCGCCCGCGCGACGGCCGCACGCAACGCGCTCACGTCGAGCACCCTGCCATCCGGGTTGCCCGGCGAGTTCAACCAAATGAGCTTGGTCTCTTCGGGCCACTCGGCCGGGTCGTCGCTCGCAAACGACGTCGCACCGGCGATCGAGGCACCGATCGCGTAGGTCGGATACGCGGCGCTCGGCTGCACGACGACGTCGCCCTCGCCGAGTCCGAGCATGAACGGCAGCCACGCGACGAGCTCCTTCGAGCCGATCGTCGGCAGCACATTGGCCGGTGTGAGGTCATCCACGCCACGCCGCCTGGCGAACCACTCCACGATCGCCTCGCGCAGTGCAGGTGTTCCGACGGTCTGCGGGTACGCATGGGCATCCGTCGCCTCGGCGAGCGCCGCGCGGATCAGCTCCGGCGTCGGATCGACCGGGGAGCCGATCGAGAGGTCAACGACGCCGCCGGCGTGCGTGCGTGCACGCTCCGCGTACGGAACCATGAGATCCCAGGGGTAGTCCGGGAGTTGTGCGAGCGCCACGACGGTTTAGGCGTGGGCCTGTGGAGGGAGGGCCGAGATGACAGGGTGATCCTTCGCGATCACGCCGATCTTGGCCGCGCCGCCAGGCGATCCGATGTCATCGAAGAATTCGACGTTCGCCTTGTAGTAGTCCGCCCACTGGGAGGGCAGGTCGTCCTCGTAGTAGATGGCCTCGACCGGGCACACCGGTTCGCACGCGCCACAGTCGACGCACTCGTCTGGGTGGATGTACAGCGACCGTTCACCCTCGTAGATGCAGTCGACGGGGCACTCATCGATGCATGCGCGGTCTTTGACATCCACGCACGGGAGAGCGATGACGTAAGTCACAGTGGCAGAAGTCCCTTCGGATTGACTTCTAGTTTATGTCGTTTCCGACCCGTCGCTGCCGCCGCCCGAGTCGCGGCCACGCGATCACGATGGTTGCGACGATGACCGGCGCGAACACCCAAACCCTGGCGAGCAGGTTGTCCGGAACGAGCACGGACCCTCCCGTGCTACGCATCGAGAAGATGCCGATCATGACGATCAGGCCAAGAGCAGCGGCGAGGGCCTGGGCGCGCCCGGGGTTCACCAGCCGCAAGCCGGCGAGCAGGCAGGCGATGGCCGCGAGAGCCACGGAAATGCCCCACGGAAGCGCGACGCCCGCGAGTGTCACCGTGGACTGGTGCAGGATCGTTCCCACAGTTCCAAGGACCGCGCCAAGGAGGATCAGGAGGGCGAAATTGAGGATGCGGCCAGCCATGTCGCAATCCTAACTAGACAGTTCCGAGAACATCATCTAGAGTCGACGCGGTAAGGATAGCCTTACCTACTCTCCCGCCCCACCACCGGAAGTGAACTGTGCTCGCTAATTACCTCATCGGCCTTCGCGAAGGTCTCGAAGCCGCCCTAGTCGTCACCATCCTGATCGCCTACGTGGTCAAGATCGATCGACGCGATGTCGTCAAGAAACTCTGGCTGGGCGTCGGCCTCGCCGTCATCCTCGCCCTCGGCATCGGCGCTGTACTGACGTTCGCCACCGAGGGGCTGACCCACGAGGCGCAAGAGGCGATTGGCGGCATCCTCTCGGTCATCGCCACCGCATTCGTCACCTGGATGGTGTTCTGGATGCTCCGCACCGCGCGCAGCCTCAAGGGCCACCTCCAGGATCACGTCGACCGGCACCTCATCGGCGCGGCGTGGGGCCTCGTGCTCGTCGCATTCCTCGCCGTGGGGCGTGAGGGAATCGAGACCGCACTCTTCATCTGGACCGCCGTGCAGGCCACCGGACAGACCACGCTGCCCATCCTCGGAGCCGTGCTCGGCATTCTCACTGCTGTCGTGCTCGGCTGGCTGATCTACCGCGGCATGCTCCGCATCAACCTGTCGAAGTTCTTCCTCTGGACGGGTGCCAGCCTCATCGTCATCGCGGCAGGCGTGCTCTCCTACGGCGTGCACGACCTCCAGGAAGCCGGCATCCTGCCTGGCGCGGATGCGTACGCCTTCGACGTAAGCGGCGCAATCCCGCCGGGCAGCTGGTACGGCACGCTGCTGCGCGGCACTGTCAACTTCATGCCGCAGACGTCCTGGCTGCAGCTCGTGGTCTGGGTGCTCTACGTGTCCACGGCCATGACCGCCTTCGTGCGCCTGTCACGCCCCGCACGCCCGAGCGTTGCTCCGGCACCGCAGCCCGCCGCGGCGGCAAAGTAGCCAGCGCGAAACGTAAGCGGCCCTCCTGCGTTGCAGGAGGGCCGCTTCACGCCGCGTGTGCTGCGGCTACGTGCTTAGGCGTCCTGCTTCTTCAGGCGCGACGTCGAACGGGCGCGGGCGTTCTGGTCGAGCTCGACCTTGCGGATGCGAACGGCGGTCGGGGTGACCTCGACGCACTCGTCCTCGCGGGCGAACTCGAGGCTCTCCTCGAGCGAGAGCTGGCGTGAGGGCGTCATCGACTCGAAGTTGTCCGCGGTCGACTGACGCATGTTGGTCAGCTTCTTCTCCTTGGTGATGTTCACGTCCATGTCATCCGCGCGCGAGTTCTCGCCGATGACCATGCCCTCATACACCTCTTCGGTGGGGTTGACGAAGAACGTCATCCGCTCCTGGAGCGCGATGATGGCGAACGGCGTGACGACGCCGGCACGGTCAGCGACGATCGAGCCGTTGCTGCGTGTGACGATGGGTCCCGCCCACTCGTCGTAGCCGTGCGAGATCGCGTTGGCGATGCCCGTGCCGCGCGTGATAGTCAGGAACTCCGTGCGGAAACCAATGAGGCCGCGCGAAGGCACGATGAACTCCATGCGCACCCAGCCGGTGCCGTGGTTGGCCATATTCTCCATGCGACCCTTGCGGGCTGCGAGGAGCTGCGTGATGGCACCGAGGTACTCCTCGGGCGCGTCGATGGTCAGGTGTTCGAACGGTTCGTGCGTCTTGCCGTCGACTTTCCTCGTGACGACCTGCGGCTTGCCGACCGTGAGCTCGTATCCCTCGCGGCGCATCTGCTCGACCAGGATGGCGAGCGCGAGCTCCCCACGGCCCTGGACCTCCCACGCGGCCGGGTTTCCGATGTCGACGATCTTGAGCGAGACGTTGCCGACGAGCTCCCGGTCGAGACGGTCCTTGACCATGCGGGCAGTGAGCTTGTGGCCCTTGACCTTGCCGACGAGCGGCGACGTGTTGGTGCCGATGGTCATCGAGATCGCGGGGTCGTCGACGTGGATGGCGGGCAGGGGGCGGATGTCGTCGGGGTCGGCGAGCGTCTCGCCGATCGTGATATCGGGGAAGCCGGCGACGGCGACGATGTCGCCGGGGCCTGCGCTCTCGGCCGGGTAACGGTCGAGGGCCCGCGTGATGAGCAGCTCCGTGATACGCACGTTCGAGCTCGTGCCGTCGTGGCGCACCCAGGCGACCGTCTGGCCCTTCTTGAGCGTTCCGTTGAAGACGCGCAGCAGGGCGAGGCGACCGAGGAATGCGGAGGCATCCAGGTTGGTCACGTGTGCCTGGAGCGGCGCGGCCGGGTCGTAGGTCGGAGCAGGAATGTGGGTGAGGATCGCGTCGAACAGCGGCTCGAGGTCAGCGTTGTCTGGAAGCTGGCCGTTCTCGGGCTGGTTGAGGCTCGCGGCGCCGTTGCGCCCGGATGCGTAGACCACCGGCACGTCGAGGATCGCGTCGAGGTCGAGGTCTGGCACGTCGTCGGCGAGGTCGCTCGCGAGACCGAGGAGCAGGTCCTGGCTCTCGTGCACGACTTCCTGGATGCGCGCATCCGGCCGGTCCGTCTTGTTGACGAGCAGGATGACGGGCAGCTTCGCCTCGAGCGCCTTGCGCAGGACGAAGCGCGTCTGCGGCAGAGGACCCTCGCTCGCGTCGACCAGTAGCACGACGCCGTCGACCATCGACAGTCCGCGCTCGACTTCGCCGCCGAAGTCGGCGTGGCCAGGGGTGTCGATCACGTTGATTGTGACCGGACCGCCGGCGCCATGCTCGGCAGCGTGAATGCCCTTGTACGAGATCGCCGTGTTCTTGGCAAGGATCGTGATGCCCTTTTCACGCTCGAGCTCGTTGGAGTCCATCGCGCGCTCGTCGACGTGCGAGTGTTCGGCGAACGAGTTCGTCTGCTTGAGCATGGCATCGACCAGGGTGGTCTTGCCGTGGTCGACGTGGGCGACGATTGCGACGTTGCGCAGATCCGCGCGGTGGGCGACAGCCATCGAGTGAAGTCCTAACAAGAATGGGGAGTGTGCAGCGACGGCTGCCTCCCCATTCTACAGTGCCGGGCGCAAGACGCCGATCTCAGGCTAAGGGCGACTCCGCGGAGTCGGTTGGCCGCACCGTGGGAACGCCGAGCAGTTGCTTGATCCCGGGGCGCGTCGACGGGAAGTGGCAGGCCACCTTGTGCCCGGGGCCCTTGTCTTCCAGCACCGGTGACTCTCCGACGCAGCGCGCGCGCTGCTCGTCGCTCAGCTCCATGCGGAACTTCGGGCACCGGGTGTGGAAGACGCAGCCCGACGGCGGGTTGCTCGGGCTCGGCAGATCGCCGGTGAGCAGGATGCGCTCGCGCTCGCGCTCCTTGCGCACGTCCGGGACCGGCACGGCCGACATGAGTGCATGCGTGTACGGGTGCAGCGGGTCGGAGTAGAGCGTGTCACGGTCGGTGAGCTCCATCACCTTGCCGAGGTACATCACTGCGACGCGGTCGGAGATGTGACGCACCACCGAGAGGTCGTGTGCGATGAACATGTAGGCGAGTCCGAACTCCTCCTGCAGGTCTTCGAGGAGGTTGACCACCTGCGCCTGCACCGATACGTCGAGGGCGGATACCGGCTCGTCGCAGATGATGAGCTTGGGCCGCAGCGCGAGCGCCCTGGCAATGCCGATGCGCTGACGCTGACCACCAGAGAATTCGTGCGGGTAGCGGTTGTAGTGCTCGGGATTCAGCCCGACTCGCTCCATAATCCCCTGCACGGTCGACTTGACGCTGCCCTCGGTCTTCACCTTCTGGATGTGGAAAGGTGCGCCCACGATCGTGCCGATCGTGTGCCTCGGGTTCAGCGACGAGTACGGGTCCTGGAAGATCATCTGGATCTGGCTGCGATAGTGCCGCATCTCGCGCTGCTTGAGCGTTGCGATGTCACGCCCATCGAACAGGATCGAGCCCGACGTGGGTTCGAGCAGTTTGCTGACCACCCGGCCGGTGGTCGACTTGCCGCAGCCAGACTCGCCGACGAGCCCGAGCGTCTCGCCGCCGGCTACGTCGAAGCTCACACCGTCGACCGCTTTGACGGGAGCGCCCTTGCGGCCGAATGCCCCGGATCCACTGCCGGGGAAGTGCTTCGTCACATCCCGCACGGAGAGAAGCGGCGAATCGGTCGGTGTGACCGTGCTGGTGGAATCTGTAGACATTGTTCCTCGAAAGTTCGTATCGGGAGGTCGGTCAGAGCGTGGGCAGGATTTCGTCCTGCAGGATGGTCCGGCGCTCGTCCGACGGAATGTGACACCGCACCTCGTGCGCGCCACCCGCAGGCAGCAGAGCCGGATGCTCGGTAGCACAGCGATTGCCGGCGACGCGATCGACAAAGGGGCAGCGGGCGTGGAACACGCAGCCGCTCGGCACATTGATGAGCGATGGTGGTTGGCCCTGGATCGGCATCAGTCGGGCCTGACGCGCCCGGTCCATACGCGGCATCGAGCGCAGCAGCCCCCAGGTGTACGGCATTTCGGGTCGGTCGAAGAGGTCCTCAACCGAGCCCTTTTCAACGCACTGGCCGCCGTACATGACGAGCACCTTGTCGCAGGTCTCCGCGACCACGCCGAGGTCATGGGTGATCAGGATCACCGCCGAGTTCAGCTCCTCGTGCAGCGATTTGATCAGCTCGAGGATCTGCGCTTGCACGGTCACGTCGAGTGCCGTCGTCGGCTCGTCTGCGATCAACAGCTTGGGCTGGCAGATGAGGGCCATCGCGATCATTGCCCGCTGACGCATACCGCCGGAGAACTGGTGCGGGTAATCGTCATAGCGCGCGGAAGCGTTGGGGATGCCGACCTTCTCGAGCATCGCGATCGACTCGGCGCGGGCCTGCTTCTTCGTCACTTTGTTGTGCACGAGATAGGCCTCGCTGATCTGCGAGCCGACCGAGTAGAACGGGTGCATCGACGACAGCGGATCCTGGAAGATCATCGCCATGTCGCTGCCGCGCATCGCCCGGATCTCGTCTTCGCCCGCTCCAACCAGCTCGTGGCCATCGAGCCAGATCTCACCGCTGACCTTCGCGCGGCTGCCCTTGTGGAGCCCCATGATCGCCTGACTGGTGACGGACTTTCCCGAGCCGGACTCGCCGACGATGCCGAGCACTTCACCTCGCTCGAGTTCGAACGAGAGTCCGTCGACGCTCTTGACGAGCCCGTCGGCGGTCGGGAAGTGCACGCGCAGGTCTTCGACGCGGAGGAACGGGCCCGACGTGCGCGTCTGCGCGGCGGCTGGTGCAGTTTGGGTGGACATAATCGTTTCTTTCTCCACTAGACCGTGACGCGCGGGTCGATGACCGCGTAGAGGATGTCGACGACGAGGTTGGCAAGCACCAGCACCACGGCCGCCACAATTGTGACGCCCATAATGACGGGCAGGTCTTGCTGCTGAATCGACTGGATCGACAGGTAGCCGAGCCCGCGGAGATTGAAGACCGTCTCGGTGATCACCGTCGAGCCGATCAGCATGCCGAGGTCGATGCCGAAAATGGTCACCACCGGGGTGAGCGCGGCACGCAGCCCGTGCTTCATCACAACCGTGCGCGACGGCAGGCCCTTGGCACGGGCAGTGCGGATGTAGTCCTCACCCATCGTCTCCAGCATGTTCGCCCGGGTGAGTCGGGCGTAGAGGGCCGCGTAGAGGAACGCGAGACTGACCCAGGGCAGGATCATGCTGCGCAACCACTGCAGCGGGTCTTGGGTGATCGGCGCGTAGCTCACGTCGGGCAGCCAGCCAAGCGTATACACGAAGACCAGCAACAGCAGCGGACCGGTGAAGAAGATCGGCAGCGAGACCGCGGCGAGCGAGCCGGTCATGCCGATGCGGTCGATGGCGGAGCCCGGCTTGAGTGCCGAGAGAGTACCGACGGTGACGCCGCCGAGGAGCCAGAGGATCGCTGCGCCGATGCACAGGCTGAGGCTGACCGGTGCAGCCTGGAGAAGGAGGGTTCCGACGAGTTGGTTCTGACGGAACGAGTAACCGAAGCACGGGGCGGCACAGTGGATGGGGGTGCTCACGCCGTCGGTGATCGTCTGGCCGAAGAGGATGCCGGAGAGGAAGTGCCAGTACTGCGCATAGAGCGGGAGATCGAACCCGAAGCGGTGGACCAGCGCTTTGAACTGGATGGAGTCCTGCGGAAACGGGACCTTACCGATGTAGTAATACACCGGTGACGTGTGGGACAGGGCCGGTGCCAGCTGGAAGATCAGGAACGTCACAACACTGACGACCCACAGGACCACGACCGCGCCGAGCAGCCTGACGAGAATAAAACGAACCATAACCTGATTCCATAGGAGCGGTGGTCGGCCGGGTCACCCCGG
>JAVECW010000141.1 GCA_030841285.1 Microbacteriaceae bacterium | reverse complement strand
AGGTAGAACTCGTCAGCGTCGAACTTGAACCGGTTGGGGTCGTCGAGCGTGGAGCCCGACTGCACGCAGAGCAGGGCAGCGTGGCTGGATGCGTCGTGCGCGTGCGTGTAGTGCAGGTCGTTGGTGGCGACGAGCGGCAGGTCGAGGTCTTTTGCGAGCCGCAGCAGGTCGGTCATGATCCTGCGCTCGATGCCGAGGCCGTGATCCATGATTTCGGCGAAGAAATTCTCCTTGCCGAAGATGTCCCTGAAGTCGGCCGCGGCCTTCCTGGCCTCGTCGTACTGGCCGAGGCGGAGCCGCGTCTGCACCTCGCCACTCGGGCATCCCGTCGTCGCGATGAGCCCATCGGAATAGGTGCTGAGGATCTCGCGGTCCATGCGCGGCTTGAAGTAGTAGCCCTCTGTCGACGCGAGGGACGAGAGCCGGAAGAGGTTGTGCATGCCTGCCGTGCTCGCCGAGAGCAGCGTCATGTGGGTGTACGAGCCGGCTCCAGAGACATCGTCCTCGCCGCCGTTCCCCCAGCGAACCCGCGTGCGATCCTGGCGCGCGGTGCCCGGTGTGACATACGCCTCGGTGCCGATGATCGGCTTGATCCCCGCCTCGGTGGCCGTCTTCCAGAAGTCGTACGCACCGAAGACGTTTCCGTGGTCCGTGACCGCGACCGCGGGCATCCCCTGTTCGACAGCGGCCTCGATCAGCGGCTTGACGCGCGCCGCTCCGTCCAGCATCGAGTACTCGCTGTGAACGTGCAGGTGTACGAACGAATCGCCACTGGAAGACACTATTTCTCCGTCGACGGCAAGGGGTGGATCTCCAGCCTAATTCTCGCGGAGGACATCGAGTGCATGTTGGAGGTCGGCCGGATATTCGGATGAGAATGTGACAATCTCACCCGTCTCCGGGTGGCGGAACGCGAGCCGCATGGCATGCAACCACTGCCTGGTCAGGCCGAGTCGCGCCGAGATCGTCGGGTCTGCGCCGTACATGGCATCGCCAACACACGGATGCCGCTGCGCCGCCATGTGCACGCGAATCTGGTGCGTGCGCCCCGTCTCGAGGTGAATCTCCAGCAGGCTCGCCGCCGGAAACGCCTCGAGCGTTTCGTAGTGCGTGACTGACGGCTTTCCGTTCGCGGTCACCGCGAACTTCCAGTCGGACTTCGGATGCCGCCCGATGGGCGCGTCGATCGTGCCGGAGAGCGGGTCCGGATGCCCCTGGACGACGGCGTGGTAGATCTTCTCCACCTCGCGATCGTGGAAGGCGCGCTTGAGCGCCGTGTACGCGCGCTCGGACTTGGCCACGACCATGAGACCGCTCGTGCCGGCATCCAGTCGGTGGACGATGCCGGCGCGCTCAGCCGCCCCCGAGGTGGAGATGCGGTAACCGGCCGCGGACAGGGCGCCAAGGACCGTCGGTCCCGTCCAGCCGACGGACGGATGCGCCGCGACGCCGACGGGCTTGTCGATCACGACGATGCTGTCGTCGTCGTACACGACCCTGAGGTCGGGCACCGCGATCGGCACGATCGTCACCTCTTCCTTGGGCGTCCAGGCGACCTCGAGCCAGCCGCCCCCGCGCAGCCGGTCGGACTTGCCGACCGTGACGCCGTCGAGCGTGACCCCACCGGCCTCGGCGATCTCCGCGGCGAAGCTGCGCGAGAAGCCGAGCACTTTTGCGAGCCCCGCGTCGACGCGCGTGCCGTCGAGACCGTCTGGCAGCGGGAGACTTCGTGATTCCATGCCGGGTTGCCTAGGCGGCGTCTGAGCGGGACTCAGGCCCACCTGGGGCACTATCACCGTCTGGCGTACCGGCATCCGGGAGGTGCCCGTCACTGATTTCCGCCTGGTCCAGTTCAGTCTCCGGCTCGGCAACGGTGTGACCGTGCCGGGTGCCGTCGAGTGCGACGCCACGAATCGTGAGGATGAGGAACAGCCCCATGCTCGAGACGATCCCCACGTCTGCAACGTTGAAGATGGCCGGCAACAGCGGAATCTGCAGGAAGTCGACCACATGACCGAGGCCGAACCCCGGTGCCCGAACCAGTCGATCGGTCAGGTTGCCGAGGAGCCCGCCGAGCAGGAGCCCGAACAGGACAGCCCAAGCCAGTGAACGGATGCGCGGCGCGTACCAGATCACGAAGATGAGCACGGCCGTTCCGATGATGGAGAAGATCCAGGTGGATCCGCTCCCGATCGAAAACGCGGCACCCGGATTCTCCACGAACCGGAACTGCAGCAGCTGGCCTAAGACCGGGATCTCCTGGTCCGGCGTCAGGTTCTGGACGACCAGGAACTTGCTGACCTGGTCAATGACGTAGACGCACAGCGCAACGATGGCCAGAACGATGAGTGCCCGGACGCTGACCTTCGCTCGCGGGCTAGGCTCCAAAGCCCTGGAACGTCGGAGGCAGCGGGGTGTCGGAGCCCGTGTCGCCGGATGCGGCCGAGACCGGTCCCGTCACGCCGGAAGACACCGGTACCTGGCCTGAGGACTGCGACTGCGAAGCCGAGACGGGCGAACCGTAGCTGCCAGCCGTCGACACGCTTGTCGTGTCCAGGTCGCGCAGCTGGCTCTCGATGTAGCTCTTGAGCTTCTGGCGGTACTCACGCTCGAAGGTACGCAGCTCGTCGATGCGGTGCTCGAGCAGCGCACGCTCCTGGTCGAGCGAGTTGATCTGGGCGCGCTGCTTGGACTCCGCTTCGGCGACGACGCGTGCGGCCGTTGCGTGGCCCTCTGCGATGAGTGCGTCGCGCTTCTCGATCCCCTCGCGCACGTGCTCCTCGTGCAGGCGGCGTGCCAGCTGCAGCAGGTTGTTCGTGCTCGACGGGTCGACCGCGTTGGGGTCGACGGCAGTGGGTGTCGGGTAGGCGAGACCCGCGGCAACGGGTGCTGCAATGGTCGGGGCTGACTCTTCCACGCTGCTCGGCGCTGACTGGCCGCCGCTGCGCTGCAACTCCGCGATGCGGGAATCGCTTGCGACGAGGCGCTGCTTCAGCTCTTCGTTCTCCTGGTTGAGACGACGCAGTTCGACGACGACCTCGTCCAGGAAGTCATCGACCTCATCCTGGTCGTAACCCTCACGGAATTTCGTCGGCTGGAACCGCTTGTTGACAACATCTTCCGGAGTTAGCGCCATGGCGAGCCACCTTAAAAACTTGAGTGCGAACAGAAAAAACGTTCAGCTAACGCTAGCAAAGTAGAACCGGCGTCCGCACACCTGTTCTCTCTCAACGTCGCTGGGACCACACTACAACCCAGCACGCAAAGCCGGGCGGGACTCACTCAACGAAAGCCGAGTGTGAGGTACAAACAGACGATGCAGAGGAGCATCGTGAGGCTCCATCCGAAATCGATCGCAATCGGACCCATCGAAACGGGCGGGATGAGTTTGCGGAAGAACCTGATCGGCGGATCCGTCACCGTGTACATCGCTTCGGTGAGCACCAGTCCAAAGCCCTTGGGACGCCACGTACGACTAAACGTTCTCACCAGGTCGACTGCGAACCGGCCCCACATTGCGAAGAAGAACAGGAGAAGGAGGTAGTACAGAACGGTCGCAATGATTGAGACGGCGATATACACGGCTTAAGTATGCGCGATCACGCGAGTCGATCCGACCGCGCATGCGACCGATCGGCTCAACGGGGAGGCTGCGACTAGGCCTGGGCGAAGAACGAGGCCTCGACGTCGGCCTCCTGGCCGCCGTGCTCGCCCGAGATGACGACGTGCGACGGAGACAGCAGGAACACCTTGGCCGTCACGCGCTCGATCTTGCCGTAGAGGCCCTGCGAGAGCCCGCTGGCGAAGTCGATCAGGCGGCGGGCATCGCTCTCGCTCATCTGCGAGAGGTTGATGATCACCGGGATGCCCTCGCGGAAGGATTCGGCGATGACCTGCGCATCGCGGTACTGGCGGGGGTGGACCGTGAGAATCTCATTCATTTCCTGAACCGTCGCATTCCGTGCTGAGCTGGTCTTGCGCAGGGGGGTCACCGGCGCGGGACCGGCTGTAGGAGAAGTAGGTGCGGGATGCGGCACGGGGGCAACAGGTGCCGCATGCGGGCGCTCCTCGTACTCGAGTTCCTCGTCGGCCAGGCCAAGGTAGACCATCGTCTTCTTCAGCGGGTTGGTCATCTCATCCTCCGTGTCAAGTCGTGCATCGACGTGCACTGTCGCACCCATCGAGATCTTCTCATTCGAGGTTAACCGGGCGTCGGACGATTCCCGGTAATGGCGGTACCAATTCGTAGGTGTGTCGCCCCTTCGGCAATGGCCGCGGCGTAATCATGCGACATCCCCGCCGAAATCGAGGTCGCATCCGGCGCCAGCGCCCGCACCCGATCGGATGCCGCGCGCAGGCGCGCGAACGCCCGCCGCGGCTCCTCGTCGAGCGGCGCGACCGCCATGACGCCGAGCAGGCGGAGCCCCGCCGTCGCAACGACCTCCTCGACGAGGGGCTCGAGTCCGGGCAGGTCCACTCCCCCACGACCCTCCTGGTCGGTGAGATTGACTTGCACGAAGCAATCGACGCTCGACTCGTCAGAGCCGAGTGCCTGTACGAGCGACGGGCGGTCGATCGAATGGATGACCTGCGCGTATGCCCGCACCTGGCGAGCCTTCTTGCCCTGCAGCTGGCCCACGAAGTGCCAGGTGAGATCGAGGTCGGCGAGTTCGGAGGCCTTCGCCTGCGCCTCCTGGTGCCGGTTCTCCCCGATGTCGCGCACACCGAAGCCGGCGAGTTCGCGGATCAGGGATGCCGGATGGAATTTGGTCACGACAATCGTCGTCAGGTCGGCAGGATTCCGGCCGGCGACGCGGGCCGCATCCTCGATGCCCGCACGAACGGCCGCGAGCCGTTCGCCGAGCCCCGGATCAGTCATCTCTCACGTTCGTCCATGTCCCAGCGCCGCCACGTCTCGCGCGCGACGGATGCCGAGAACCGGTTACTTCAGGAAGTCCGGAATATCCAGGTCGTCGCTCTCGTCATCGAATGCCGGGTCGATGGGTGCGGCCTCTGGAACGGCGTTGCCCGAGCTTCCCCATGACGCCGGATCCGGCAGGTCTTCCGGGTCCATGGCCGCTGTCTCGGCGAGTTCGCCGCCACTGGAAGAACCTGCGGCACCGAGTCCACCGGCGCCGACGCCGGCACCGACGAGCATTGCTCGTCGCGCGTCGACCAGTCGGGTTCCGCCGGGCTCGCCGCCGTCGAAGCCGGCGGCGATGACCGTCACACGCACCTCGTCACCGAGCGTGTCGTCGATGACGGCACCGAAGATGATGTTGGCTTCAGGGTGCACAGCCTCCTGGACCAGGCGCGCGGCATCGTTGATCTCGAAGATACCGAGATTCGAGCCACCCTGGATCGACAGCAGCACGCCGTGAGCGCCATCAATGCTCGCCTCGAGCAATGGAGATGCCACAGCAAGCTCGGCAGCCTTGATGGCGCGGTCCGCGCCGCGTGACGATCCGATGCCCATGAGCGCGGAGCCTGCGCCCTGCATGACGGACTTCACGTCGGCGAAGTCGAGGTTGATGAGGCCGGGGGTCGTGATGAGGTCCGTGATGCCCTGGACACCGGCGAGCAGGACCTGGTCGGCCGTGGAGAACGCCTCGAGCATGCTGATTCCGCGATCGCTGATCTCGAGAAGGCGGTCGTTCGGCACGACGATGAGCGTGTCGACCTCTTCCTTGAGGCGAGTGACACCGGCTTCGGCCTGCTCGGAGCGGCGCTTGCCCTCGAAGCCGAATGGCCTTGTGACGACACCGATGGTCAGCGCACCGATCGACTTGGCGATGCGTGCGACGACGGGTGCACCACCCGTGCCCGTGCCGCCGCCTTCACCCGCCGTGACGAAGACCATGTCGGCCCCGGCCAGGGCCTCCTCGATCTCCTCGGCGTGATCCTCTGCGGCGCGTCTGCCGACCTCGGGGTCAGCTCCAGCTCCGAGCCCGCGCGTGATCTCGCGGCCCACGTCGAGCTTGACGTCTGCGTCGCTCATCAGGAGCGCCTGGGCATCCGTATTGATGGCGATGAACTCGACACCACGAAGCCCGAGCTCGATCATGCGGTTGACAGCATTAACGCCGCCACCGCCGATGCCGACGACCTTGATCACGGCTAGGTAGTTCTGGTTTGATGTCACGTCCGGCCTCCGCTGGGAACCTTCAACCTCAAGTTGAGGATTAAAGTCATGCTCAGTATGCAATTCCTAAAATCGACGTTAGGTCCCCCGTGGCCGGCTTACGGTATCCGCTCCCGCGTGTCGGAAAAGCCGGCGCAAGTTGGGCCCGCATCATGCACATTCACAGCGTTGCATCAGCGCGTGACAACGCTGTGAGGCGAGGACACGTCGTACACTGTGACCCGCCCGAGGCCGGGGGCTGCCATGATCTTGGCGAGGTCAGCGGCCTTGAGATCCGACTGGTCCGGGCTCCCCCATACGACCTTCGGGCCGCCGCCCACGAGCGTGAACGTGACGTCGTCCGTGGTCGCCGCCGTGACCACGTCGACCTTGCTGAGCAGATCGGCCGGAAGCACTTGGAGCACGGCGACGGCCGCATCGAATCCGGCCTTCCAGGCCGC
>JAVECW010000138.1 GCA_030841285.1 Microbacteriaceae bacterium | reverse complement strand
GCAGGCCGCGCACCCGGTGCTTGACCGAGGCCCAGAGTGCGGTCAACTCGACCGCGCCAGACGCGAGCCCGGTCGCCCGAGCGAGCACCCGGACATCCGCCTCGTCACGAGGCATCAGGTGTGTCCGTCGGAGGTGCCGCAACTGCAGGCGGTGCTCCATGAGACGCAGAGTTCGGTAGTCGTGAGCAAAGTCAGACGACTCGCGGCGGCCGATGTAGCCGTGCTCCGCCAGGGCGGCGAGGGCGGGAAGAGTCCCCCGCTGTCGTACTCGATCATCGCTCTGGCCATGCACCAGCTGGAGCAGCTGGACGGTGAACTCGACGTCGCGCAAACCCCCAGGCCCGAGTTTGAGCTGGTAATGCACTTCGTCATCCGGGATGTTGTCGGTGACGCGTTCACGCATGCGCTGGACGGACTCGACGAAGTTCTCCCGCGACGAGCTCGCCCACACCTTGGGTGCGAGCGCTTCAACGTAGCGCTCCCCCAGCGCGATGTCGCCGGCGAGGGGGCGCGCCTTGAGCAGTGCCTGGAACTCCCAGCCCTTCGCCCATCGGTCGTAATATGCCAGGTGGGACTCGAGCGTGCGCACCAGTGCGCCATCCTTGCCCTCCGGGCGCAGATTGGGGTCGACCTCCCACAGGCCAGGCTCGATCGCCGGTGCGTCGATGCCTCGGATCATGAGCACGGCCAGGCGGGTCGCGACATCCACCGCGCGCCCAGCGCTGAGCCCTGCGTCCTCGTCGCCCTCAGCGACGAAGATCACGTCGACATCGCTGACATAGTTGAGCTCCTCGGCGCCGGCCTTGCCCATGCCGATGACGGCGAATCTCGTCGCGACCACCTCGTCGGCCGGGAACATGCCGGGGCCGGACCCGCTCGCCTGCGCGCGCGCGACTGCGAGTGACGCCTCCAGCGCAGCGGCGGCGAGGTCGGCGAGTGCACGGGTGACGTGCTCCACGCCATCCGCGGGGACGGGTTGTTCGAGGTCGAAGCTCGCGACTCGCGCGAGCCACCGACGGTAGCGGATGCGCAGCGCCGTCCACGCCGGCTCCTCCGTCACGGCGGCGACGCCATCCACTGCACCGACCGCCTCGAGCAGGTCGGCGCGCACCTCGCTCGCCGTGGGCAGCGCGGCGATGGGGCGGGCAAGCGCGGACAACTCCCCCGGCTGCCGCAGGAAGAACTCGGCAAGGCCCTCGGATGCGCCGAGCACCTTGAGCAGTCGCTCCGCGTCCGGGGCCGTGCGCAGGAGCGGAAGGACGGATGCCGGGGACTGCCGAAGCAGCGCGAGTACCGCGCGGAGCGCGGCATCCGGATCCGCCGTCACGGCGAACCGTTCGAGCGCATCAGACGGAGCGATCAGGGTGAGCGCCTGGAACTCGTCCAGGCGCTCTTGTACCGTGCCGAGCGCGGAAAAACCCGCTCTCGCGAGAGCCGTTAGGGAAATCTGGTCGCGCGTCGTGGACACGACAGTGGGTCGATCCGGGGCCTAGAGGATCTCGAGGTTTGTCTCGAGCTCGTACGGCGTGACCTGCGCGCGGTAGTCATGCCAATCCCGTCGCTTGTTCAGGAGAACGTAGTTGAACACCTGCTCACCGAGCGTCTCTGCGACAAGCTCGGACTCCTCCATGAACGAGATGGCGTGGTCGAGGCTCGCCGGCAACTGGTTGTAGCCAAGTGCGCGGCGCTCGGAATCGCTGAGCGCCCACACGTTGTCCTCGGCCTCCGCTGGCAGCTCGTACCCTTCCTCGATGCCCTTGAGTCCTGCGGCGAGCATGAGCGAGAAGGACAAGTACGGGTTCGCGGCGGAATCGATCGCGCGATACTCGACACGCGAACTCTGCCCCTTGTTGGGCTTATAGAGCGGCACGCGCACGAGCGCCGAACGGTTGTTGTGACCCCAGCACACGAAACTCGGGGCTTCGTCGCCACCCCACAGCCGCTTGTACGAGTTGACGAACTGGTTCGTGACCGCGGTGATCTCCGGCGCATGGCGCAGCAGGCCCGCAATGAACTGGCGGCCGATCTTCGACAGCTGGTACTGCGCACCAGCCTCGTAGAACGCGTTCGTGTCACCCTCGAAGAGCGACATGTGCGTGTGCATGCCGGACCCCGGGTGCCCGGAGAGCGGCTTCGGCATGAACGTCGCGTAGACGCCCTGCTCGATCGCGACCTCCTTGATCACGGTGCGGAACGTCATGATGTTGTCCGCAGTCGTCAGCGCATCCGCATAGCGCAGGTCGATCTCGTTCTGGCCCGGCCCCGCCTCGTGGTGGCTGAATTCGACCGAAATGCCGAGGTCTTCCAGCATCCGCACCGAACGGCGGCGGAAGTCGTGGGCGGTGCCACCTGGCACGTTGTCGAAGTAGCCTGCCGAGTCGACAGGCTCGGGGCCATCGGTTCCGTACTGCGCAGACTTCAGCAGGTAGAACTCGATCTCCGGATGCGTATAGAACGTGAATCCGCGATCGGCGGCTTTCGCGAGCGTCCGCTTCAGAACATTTCGCGGGTCCGAAACAGACGGCTGGCCGTCTGGCGTCGTGATGTCGCAGAACATCCGCGCGGTCGGGTCGACCTCGCCCCGCCACGGCAGGATCTGGAACGTCGTCGGGTCTGGATGAGCGAGCAGATCCGATTCGAAGGAGCGCGTGAGGCCTTCGATGGCCGAGCCGTCGAATCCGAGACCTTCACTGAACGCACCTTCGACTTCGGCAGGAGCAATGGCGACAGACTTGAGAGTGCCGACAACGTCGGTAAACCACAGCCGCACGAACTTGATCCCACGTTCCTCAATTGTGCGAAGAACGAAGTCGCGCTGCTTGTCCATCCTGCCCCTTTCGTTTCGGTTACAAGGCTAGTGGTTTCCGCCTGAAATCGCCGTGAGCAGCTCACGACGACACGTCACTAGACTTGCTCCATGCCAGAGGACGAGCCAGCCAGCGCGACGCCCGAGCCGGTCAGCGCGATGCAGCAGTCGGCCAGCGCGATGCAGCCAGCCAGCCAATCACTGCCGAATCTCAAGCGCGTGCGCACCAGGCACTTCCTTGGGGCGAAGCAGCAGGGCATCAAGATCACGGGCCTCACGAGCTACGACCAGTTGAGCGCGCAGATCTTCGACGCTGCAGGTATCGACTTCCTCCTCGTGGGCGACTCCGCCGGCAACAACGTGCTCGGCTACGACACGACGCTTCCCGTCACAATCGACGATCTCATTCCACTCACGCGCGCCGTCGCCGGGGCGGTGACGCGCGCATTCGTGATTGCGGACATGCCGTTCGGCTCATACGAGACGGGTCCACTCGAGGCACTGCACACCGCCATCCGATTCATGAAGGAGACGGGTGCTCACGCCGTCAAGCTCGAGGGCGGGGTTCGCAGTGCCGAGCAGATCGGTCGCATAGTGGATGCCGGCATCCCGGTCATGGCGCACATCGGTTTCACGCCGCAGAGCGAGCACGGCCTGGGCGGTCACATCATCCAGGGGCGCGGCGCGGGCGCGGAACAGTTGCTCGCCGACGCGCATGCGGTCGAGGATGCCGGGGCCTTCGCCGTCGTGCTCGAAATGGTTCCCGCGACGGTCGCCGAGCGGGTGACCAACGAGCTCCGGATCCCGACGATCGGCGTCGGCGCCGGTCCGCACGTGGACGGCCAGCTGCTCGTGTGGACAGACTGGGCCGGCTTCAGCACCGGGCGCATCCCGAAGTTCGTGCGCCAATACGCCGATCTCAAGGGGATCCTCGGCGACGCGGCAGCCCGGTACAAGGCCGATGTGGAGCGCGGCGAGTATCCAACCGCAGAGCACAGCTACGAAGAGTGACCCGACCCGGCTAGCCGGGCAGCGGCAGCAAACGGCCGAAGCTAACGGTCCTCGGCGCGATCGTCTTCCGCCCATTTCGCGCTGTTTTCGCGCAGCTTGTCGAGTGCGTGCTCGGCTTCAACGCGCGTGGCGAATGGGCCGACGCGGTCGAGCGACGGCGACTGGAACCCCTGCTCAACTGCGCCCGTTCGCATGTTGTACCAGTAGCGGTGCTCGGCATCCTGCTGGATCCCGTGCCTCTCCTGTGCGGCCATAAGCTTGATCCTATGCCTAAGGATTCTTCCGGTCACCTGGTCCCCGGCCATCTTTCTCCAATTCGTTCCGTTCGGGCGAGCATCCCCCGCCCCGAGTATGTGGGCAAGCCGGGGCCGACACGATTCACCGGGTCAGACGTGTACCCGGCCGCGGAAATCGAGCTGATTCGTGAGTCTGGACGCATCGCCGCACGCGCGATCGAACTGGTTGGCCAGGCCGTGCGTCCCGGCATCACCACCGATGAACTCGATGCGATCGGCCACGAGTACCTGGTTTCCCAGGATGCGTACCCGTCCACGCTCGGCTACCGCGGCTACCCCAAGTCCCTCTGCACATCCGTCAACGAGGTCATCTGTCACGGCATCCCTGACGACACGGTGCTCGAAGATGGCGACATCGTCAACATCGACATCACGGCCTTCAAGAACGGCCTGCACGGCGACAGCAACCGCACGTTCATCGTGGGCCAGGCATCCGACGATGTCACGCTGCTCGTCGAGCGCACGCGCGAGGCGCTCGAGCGGGGCATCAAGGCCGTCGCCCCTGGACGGCAGGTCAATGTGATCGGGCGCGCGATCGAGTCGTACGCCAAGCGCTTCGGCTACGGCGTTGTGCGCGATTTCACGGGGCATGGCGTCGGGGCAGCCTTCCACTCCGGCCTGATCATCCCGCACTACGACTCCGCTCCCGACTACGACACGGAGATGCAGGTCGGCATGGTCTTCACGATCGAGCCCATGCTCACGCTCGGCACGCACGAGTGGGATATCTGGGCGGACGACTGGACCGTCACGACCAAGGACAAGAGCATGACGGCGCAATTCGAGCACACGCTTGTCGTCACCGAGCGCGGCGCGGAAGTCCTCACGCTGCCCTAGCGGGTAGATTTTGGATATGAGCCCACAGACGACCGCAATCGGCATCGACATCGGCGGCACGGGCATCAAGGGTGCAGTCATCGACCTCGCGACGGGTGATCTCCTCAGCGAGAGGATCAAGCTCCCGACTCCCGTCGGCGGCAAACCTGACGACATCGTCGACACCACGAAGGAGATCGTCACGACCCTCGCCGCCTCCGATCCGAAGGCGCCCGTCGGTCTGTGCTTCCCCGCGATCGTCAAAGGCGGCATGACGATGTCGGCCGCAAATATCTCGAAGAAATGGATCGGGCTGCACGCAGAGGAGCTCTTCGAGAAGGCACTCGGTCGCGACATCCACTTCGTGAACGACGCGGATGCTGCCGGCTACGCCGAGAGCCGGTTCGGTGCGGCGAGGGGCAACACTGGCCTGGTGGTCATGACCACACTCGGCACGGGGATCGGAACGGCCCTCATCTATAACGGCGTTCTCGTGCCGAATGCCGAACTCGGCCACATCGAGATCGACGGTGTCGACTACGAGTCGAAGGCCTCATACTCGGCCAAGGAACGCGACGGCCTGACCTGGGAGCGATGGGCGCGCCGGCTGCAAAAGTACTACTCTCACCTCGAATTCCTGCTCTCGCCCGACCTCTTCATCGTGGGGGGCGGCGTTTCCAAGAGCCATGAAGAATTCCTCCCCTTGCTCACGCTGAAGACCCCGATCCTGCCGGCCGTGCACCGCAACAATGCGGGCATTATCGGCGCAGCGGCACTCGCGGTGAATGCAGACCGTTAGCGTTTGAGCCGCCTGCGTTAGGGATGCGTTAGGACCGACTCCGCGCTCGCCTATCGGGTGTGTGATCTCTCTGTGGTTCAAGCCACTGCCGTGTGCCCACCGGCGCGCAGCATCCGCATGGATGGAGAGAATCCGTTGTTAGACCTCGTCTATATCGTCGGCGTCATTGCCCTCGTAGCGATCGTCGGTTTGGTCGGCAAGGGGGTCGAGAAGCTGTGATCTTCTTCAACCTCCTGAGCGCCGCGCTCGCCGTTGCCGCGACCGCGTACCTCGTGTACGCCCTGCTGAAGCCCGAGCGATTCTGATGTATTTCTGGCTCTTCATCGCGCAGGTGGCCACTCTCGTCCTGATCCTTGGCCTTCTCTACCGGCCGCTCGGCGACTACATGGCCACGGTGTACACGACCCGCAAGAACCTCAAGGTCGAGCGTGGCATCTACCGCCTGATCGGGGTCAACCCCGACTCCGACCAGACGTGGCCGGTCTACCTGCGCAGCGTGCTCGCGGTCTCGGCGATCGGAATCCTGATCGTCTACGGGATGCAGCGCCTCCAGCAGTTCCTGCCGTACTCGCTCGGACTTCCCGCCGTTCCGGAGGGGCTGTCGTTCAACACGGCCATCTCCTTCGTGACCAACACGAACTGGCAGTCGTATTCGCCCGAGGTAACCATGGGCTACACCGTCCAGATGGCTGGACTCGCGGTGCAGAACTTCGTCTCTGCGGCTGTCGGTATCGCCGTGGCGATCGCTCTCGTGCGGGGCTTCGCGCTCAGGAAGTCAGGCACGATCGGCAACTTCTGGGTCGACCTGATCCGCGGGACGATCCGGATCCTGCTTCCGCTCTCGATCATTGCCGCAATCGTCCTGCTTGCCGGCGGCGTCATCCAGAACTTCAATGGGTTCCAACATGTGACGACCATCACGGGAGCGACGCAGTCGATCCCGGGCGGTCCGGTGGCTTCCCAGGAGGCCATCAAGCAGCTGGGCACCAACGGCGGCGGATTCTTCAATGTGAACTCGGCGCATCCGTTCGAGAACCCGACACCGTGGACCAATATCTTCGCGATCATCCTGATGCTCGCGATTCCGTTCGCGCTGCCCAGGACCTTCGGCACAATGGTCGGCGACAAGCGCCAGGGCTACGCGATCCTCGCGACCATGGGAACGCTCTTCATCGCCTCGCTCGTGGCGATGACGCTCTTCGAGTTCGACGGTAGCGGCACAGCACCGATCGCCGCCGGTGGCGCGATGGAAGGCAAGGAGACCCGGTTCGGCATCCTCGGGTCCACGCTTTTCGCAACGTCGAGCACGATCACCTCAACGGGCGCCGTCAACTCGATGCACGACAGTTACACCGCACTCGGCGGCGGCGTGGCCATGATCAACATGATGCTCGGCGAGGTTGCTCCGGGTGGAGTCGGCTCCGGCCTTTACGGCATCCTCGTGATCGCCATTATCGCGGTGTTCATCGCCGGCCTCATGGTCGGGCGTACACCGGAGTACCTGGGCAAGAAGCTCGGCGCCAGGGAGATGAAGCTCGCGAGCCTCTACATCCTGGCAACACCGACCCTGGTGCTTGTCGGCACGGCACTCAGCTTCGCGATTCCGGCGGTTCGCGCCGACATCGAGAAGACGTCGATGTGGAACCCGGGATTGCACGGGTTCTCCGAGGTGCTTTACGCGTTCACCTCCGCGGGAAACAACAATGGATCGGCCTTCGCCGGGCTCACGGCGAATACGCCGTGGCTGAACTCGGCCCTCGGGGTCGTGATGTTCCTCGGACGATTCCTGCCCATCGTGTTCGCGCTCGCACTGGCTGGCTCCCTTGCCGCGCAGGACAGGGTGCCTGCGACCGCCGGAACGCTGCCCACGCACAAGCCCCAGTTCATCGGGCTCCTCATCGGAACGATCATCCTCGTCTCCGCACTCACCTATTTCCCTGTTCTCGCGCTGGGTCCACTAGCGGAAGGGCTGCGCTAAACATGTCAACAACACTCACCCACCCCGAGGTAGCGAGCCACGCGCCAGCACCGAAGACGCCCCAGGGCGCATTCAGCCTCGGACAGCTCGCCAAGGGTCTTCCCGGTGCACTGCGCAAGCTCAGCCCGCGTGAGATGTGGCACAACCCCGTCATGTTCATTGTCGAGATCGGCGCTGCACTGACAACGGTGCTCGCCATCGCGCAGCCGTTCCTTGGCAACGCGACATCCGGCGGCTCCCAGCAGTCGCTCGCGTTCACCTGGAGCATTGCCATCTGGCTGTGGCTCACGGTGATCTTCGCCAACCTGGCGGAGGCCGTCGCTGAAGGTCGCGGAAAGGCACAGGCGGCAAGCCTGCGCCAGACCAGGACCAGCACCATGGCCACTCGAGTCACCGGATACGACGCTGCCATCGACGCGGCTGCGGCACACGCGGGCACCGAGCACGTCGCGTCGGCAGACCTGCGTCTCGGCGATGTGGTCGTCGTGACGGCGGGCGAGTTGATCCCCGGCGACGGCGACATCGTCTGGGGCATCGCCTCGGTCGACGAATCTGCGATCACGGGGGAATCGGCACCCGTCGTGCGCGAATCGGGCGGAGATCGCAGCGCCGTCACGGGCGGCACGCGCGTCCTCTCCGACCGCATCGTCGTCCGCATCACGAGCAAGCCAGGCGAGACATTCATCGACCGCATGATCAAGCTCGTCGAGGGCGCGTCCCGCCAGAAGACCCCCAACGAGATCGCGCTCAACATCCTGCTCGCCAGCCTGTCGATCGTCTTCCTTGTTGTGGTGCTGACGTTGGGTCCTGTCGCCGGGTACTCCGGAGCCGCTCCGAGCGTGCCTGTCCTCATCGCGCTGCTCGTCTGCCTCATCCCGACGACGATCGGTGCCCTGCTCTCCGCGATCGGCATCGCCGGCATGGATCGGCTCGTCCAGCGCAACGTGCTGGCGATGTCAGGTCGCGCTGTCGAGGCCGCGGGCGACGTCACGACACTCCTGCTCGACAAGACCGGAACGATCACGTTCGGCAACCGCCAGGCGAGTGAATTCACTGCCGTGTCAAACGTCGACTCAACGCAACTCATCCGCTCGGCCGCCCTCTCCTCACTGAGCGATCCGACTCCCGAGGGCACGTCGATCGTCACTCTCGCCGAGAAGCTCGGCTATGTGCACGCGGGCGCCGTAGATGGCGAGATCGTTCCGTTCACCGCCCAGACCAGGATGAGCGGCATCGACTTCGCCGATGGAACGCAGGTCCGCAAAGGCGCCGCGTCCGCTGTCGTCAGCTGGGTTCAGGAATCCGCTCCGCCGCAGAGCGGGGTCCTGCTCGAGCTGGAGGCCGAGGTCCAACGCATCTCCCAGGTCGGTGGCACACCGCTCGCGGTCGCCACCCGCTCCGCGGATGGCGCTGCGAGCATCCTGGGCGTGATCTACCTCAAGGACATCGTCAAGCCCGGTCTTGCCGAGCGCTTCGCCGACCTGCGCAGGATGGGCATCCGTACCGTCATGGTCACGGGTGACAACCCGCTGACGGCCAAGCACATCGCAGCGGAGGCCGGAGTCGACGACTTCCTGGCCGAAGCCACGCCAGAGGACAAGCTTGCGCTGATCCGGCGCGAGCAGGAGGGCGGCAATCTCGTCGCCATGACGGGTGACGGCACGAACGACGCTCCCGCGCTTGCTCAGGCGGATGTCGGCGTGGCCATGAACACGGGAACGTCGGCGGCCAAGGAGGCTGGGAACATGGTCGACCTCGACTCCGACCCGACCAAGCTCATCGACATCGTGAGCATCGGCAAGCAGCTCCTGATCACGCGCGGTTCACTCACGACGTTCTCGATCGCCAACGATGTCGCGAAGTACTTCGCGATCATCCCGGCGATGTTCGTCGGGGTCTTCCCCGGCTTGCAGGCGCTCAACATCATGCACCTGCACTCCCCCGCATCCGCGATCCTGTCCGCCGTCATCTTCAACGCCATCATCATCGTGGTGCTGATTCCGCTGGCCCTGCGCGGCGTTCGCTACCGCCCAGCCAAGGCGTCGAGCCTGCTCACCAGGAACCTCCTGATCTACGGCATCGGCGGGATCATCGCGCCATTCATCGGGATCAAGCTGATCGACCTGCTCGTCGGCGTCATTCCCGGATTCTGATTCACGATCACGAAATAAGGACAGAGAACAATGAGTTCATCACGCGGCACTGGCCGCCAATATTGGGTCGCGATCCGCGCAATGATCGTACTGACCATCGTCGTGGGGGTCATCTACCCGCTCGTCATCACGGGCGTCGGCCAGCTCGCATTCGCCGCCCAGGCCAACGGGTCACTGGTGAAGGTCAACGGCACGACCGTTGGCTCCTCGCTCATCGGGCAGAGCTTCACGGACGCGAAGGGCAACGCCATCGCCACCTGGTTCCAGTCTCGGCCCTCTGCCGCGGGCAAGGGCTATGACAGCGGCGCATCGAGCGGTAGCAACTATGGACCAGAGAACCCCACTCTGATCACCTCGATTGCCGACCGCAAGAAGGCCATCGAGTCGCTCGACGGCGTAACCGCCAGCCAGATCCCGGCCGATGCGCTCACGACGTCCGCATCCGGGCTCGACCCGCAGATCAGCCCGGCGTATGCGCTGCTCCAGGTCAACGCGGTTGCCAAAGCTCGCGGCCTCGACCCATCCAAGGTCAAAGCGCTCGTCGAGTCTAAGATTCAGGGACGGGACCTTGGCTACCTGGGCGAGCCGACCGTCAATGTTCTTCAGCTCAACATCGCCCTGGCAGAAATGAGCAAGTAGGTATGCCACGAGGCCGACTGCGCGTCCTGCTCGGAGCTGCTCCGGGGGTCGGCAAGACGTACGCCATGCTCGAGGAGGGGCGTCGCCTCCTCGACACGGGCAGGGATGTGGTCGTCGCGATCGTGGAAACCCACGGTCGCGCGGCCACATCCGCGCTTCTGGATGGCCTCGAGATCGTCCCGCGCATGACGGTTGGGCACCGAGGCATCGAACTGACCGAGATGGACCTCGCCGCGATTCTTGCCCGCAAGCCCGATCTGGCCCTCGTCGACGAGCTCGCGCACACGAATGCGCCCGGTTCGGAAAACGAGAAGCGCTGGCAGGACGTGCAGGTGCT
This sequence comes from Microbacteriaceae bacterium, assembly GCA_030841285.1. Lineage (GTDB taxonomy): Bacteria > Actinomycetota > Actinomycetes > Actinomycetales > Microbacteriaceae > JAUZGC01. The sequence goes on along the minus strand of JAVECW010000138.1, from coordinate 2,913 downwards.
TCTGGATGCCGGCATCAATGTGATGTCCACCGTCAACATCCAGCACATCGAGTCTCTCAACGACGTCGTCGAGCAGATCACGGGTGTCCCGCAGCGCGAAACGATCCCGGATTCCGTCCTCCGCGATGCCGACCAGATCGAGGTCGTCGACCTCGCACCGCAGGCTCTTCGCGACCGCCTCTCGGAGGGAAACGTGTACCCGGAGACCCGCATCGACGCGGCCCTCTCCAACTACTTCCGCCTGGGCAATCTCACGGCGCTGCGCGAGCTCGCGTTGCTCTGGCTGGCCGACGAGGTGGAAAGCTCGCTCCAGCGCTACCGCGCAGAGCACGGCATCGACAGCAAATGGGAGGCACGCGAGCGCGTGGTCGTCGCTCTCACCGGCGGGCCAGAGGGCGAAACGCTCGTCCGCCGCGGTGCGCGCATCGCCGCTCGGTCGGCGGGCGGTGGCCTGCAAGCGGTCCACGTGATCAGTCAGGACGGCCTGCGCGAGACCAACATGGGTGCGCTCGCCGCGCAACGAGCGCTCGTCGAGCAGCTCGGCGGGAGCTATCACCAGGTGGTCGGCAGCGACATCCCGCATGCGCTCGTCGAATTCGCGCGTGCGAGCAATGCGACCCAGCTCGTCATTGGTGTCAGCAGGCGCAGCCGACTGGCAGCGCTCCTGACCGGGCCGGGGATCGGCACGACCGTCGTGCGCGAGTCTGGCGACATCGATGTGCATATCGTGACCCACGCCGCCGCAGGCGGGCGCTTCGCGCTCCCGCGCATCACGGGTGGGCTCACTATACGCAGGCGCATCTACGGGTTCATTCTGGCGCTTATCGGCGGCCCGCTCCTCAGCTGGCTCCTGGTCGGGAACCGCTCCGCGGATTCGCTCGCGAGCGAGGTGCTGAGCTATCAACTCCTCGTCGTGGTCGTCGCGCTCATTGGTGGCATCTGGCCGGCGCTCTTTGCCGCCGTGCTCTCCGGTTTCACACTTGATTTCTTCTTTGTCGCGCCCCTCCACACCGTCTTCATCACCCGGCCGATTCACGTCCTCACGATCGTGTTGTACGTGGTGATCGCCGCTCTCGTGAGCTTTGTCGTCGACCAGGCCGCTCGGCGTACGCGGGATGCGAGGCGTTCGGCGTCGGAATCAGAGCTCCTCGCGAACGTCGCGGGAGGCGTCATCCGGGGCCAGGGGTCCCTGCAAGCGCTCGTCTCGCGCACGAGGGAAGCCTTCGGTCTCGCCAGCGTTCGTTTGCTGGTCGGCGACCAGGTGCTCTCTGCGGACGGAGAGCCCAGCGACGTCTCCCAGACGACTGTGCTCGCTGTCGGCGACCGCGCCCGCTTGGAGCTCTCTGGCCGCGATCTCGCATCCGCCGACCGGCGCGTGCTCGCGGTCATCCTCGCTCAGCTGGATGCCGCTCTCGAACACAGCGACCTCAGTGCGACTGCGAGCGAGATCGGGCCTCTTGCCGAAGCCGATCGCGTTCGCAGCGCCCTGCTTGCTGCGGTTGGTCACGACCTGCGTCGCCCGCTGGCCGCGGCGACGGCCGCCGTCACGAGCCTTCGATCGACGGATGTGACGTGGGCGCCCGCCGACCGCGACGCCCTTCTCGAGACGGCGGAGCAGAGCCTCAGTAGTCTTGCCGACCTCGTCACGAACCTGCTCGACGTGAGCCGGCTCCAGGCCGGCGTGCTCGCTGTTTCGCTCGCTCCGGTCTACGTCGAGGATCTCGTTCCCGCCGTTCTCGATGAGCTTTCGATCGGACCGGCGGAGGTCGAACTCGACGTCCCGGCGGATCTTCGACCGGCCCAGGCCGATGCCGTTCTGCTTCAGCGCGTCATCGTTAACCTGTTGACCAATGCACTCCGCTACTCGCCGGCCGGGAAACGCCCTGTTCTCGCCGCGAGCGAGTTCGCCGACACTATCGAGGTGCGGGTCGTCGACCAGGGGCCGGGTGTTGCCATGGAGAGGCGCGACGACATCTTTGTTCCGTTCCAGCGCCTCGGTGACCTCGACAACGAGACGGGGATCGGTCTGGGTCTCGCGCTCTCGAAGGGCTTCGTGGAGGGCATGGGCGGAACACTCGAGGCCGAGGATACGCCTGGTGGCGGTCTCACCATGGTGATCTCGATTCCCGTCGCACAGGCCGAAGGCCCATCCGCCGACAGTCCATCCGATCGAGCGCCGGAGGAAGCAGAATGAAAGTCCTGATTGCGGATGACGACCCGCAGATCCTGCGTGCGCTCCGGATCATGCTCACCGCGCGCGGTTACGACGTTCTCACCGCCCGCACGGGTGCCGAGGCCCTCAATGAGGCGATTACGCATCATCCGGAGCTCGTCATGCTCGACCTCGGGATGCCCGAGCTGAACGGTATCGAGGTGATCGAGGGGCTCCGCGGGTGGAGTCAGGTGCCCATTCTTGTTGTCTCCGGTCGCACGGATTCGGCGGACAAGGTCGATGCTCTCGACGCGGGTGCTGATGACTACGTGACCAAGCCGTTCGCGGCAGATGAGCTGCTCGCTCGGATTCGGGCTCTGACTCGGCGTACTCCGACCGTTTCGGACGAGCCCGTGATTCGCTTTGGTCCGATCGCTGTTGATCTCGCGGCCAGGCAGGTTCTGCGGTCGACGGAGGCAGGGAGCGAAATCGTGCGGCTGACGCCGACTGAGTGGCAGGTTCTGGATGTGCTCGTGCGCAATCCACGCAGACTGGTCACCAGGCAAACGCTTCTCACGGAGGTGTGGGGGCCGCAGTACACGAGCGACACGGGGTACCTGCGGTTGTATCTGGCGCAGCTGCGGAAGAAGCTCGAGCCGGTTCCGTCGCATCCGCGGTATCTGGTCACCGAGGCGGGCATGGGATATCGGTTTATGCCGGATGCCGATGACCCCGCGAATAATTAGCGGGAGATCTGCTGC
>JAVECW010000077.1 GCA_030841285.1 Microbacteriaceae bacterium | reverse complement strand
CCGGATGCTAACCTAGGTGGGCACTCCTGGCCCCCATAGCTCAGGGGATAGAGCGTCTGCCTCCGGAGCAGAAGGCCGTAGGTTCAAATCCTACTGGGGGCACCATTTCGACAGCCCAGCCTCGTCGTCGAGCGCAGCACAATACTCACCTGGACCGCACTAGGAGCGGGATTGGGCGCCTTCACCCTGACGACCGACCGCCAAACTCGCGCGTGGGGAGAAGCCTGGTGGCTTCGAGCCGACAGGGATGCTCGATTTCGGCGAACGATATCGGGTGGCGATATTATGACTTCGGTGTACCGCACTCGCCCGAAACCCGCCATCCCTGTCGTCTTCCCGTGCCGAGCTCCCGAAAGTCGGTTCGGTTGGTTCCGGTGGGCACGGTGATCGACCTGGCCCCGACGCTACTCGCGGTGGCCGTTCTGATGGTGTTGGCATGGGTTCCACTGTGGGTGTTCCGGGCGCCGCACCGGTTCGCGCCGGTGCTCGCGATCATCCGCGGGGCTTTCCAGCTGGCGGTGATCAGCCTCGTGCTGGGTGGGGTGATCACCAGCCCGACCTGGGTCGGCGTCGCGTTGCTGGCGATGTTCACCGTTGCCGCCTCGACGGCGGCACGCCGGATCGGGTGGAGCTGGCGTCATTTCGCGCTCGTCAGCACGGCGATGGGTGCGGGAATCCTGATCACGGTAAGCGTCGTATTCGCCACCGGCGCGATCGGGTTCACGCCCAGATACACGCTGGCGATCGGAGGCATCGTGATTGGGAATGCCATGTCGATAGCGACGATCGCGGGACGCCGGTTCACTGAAAGCGTCGACGACCAATGGGAGCAGGTCGAAGGGTGGCTCGCACTCGGCGCCACTCCCCGGCGGGCCACCCAGGAGCTGTCCCGCCGCACCATCTATTCCGCACTGATCCCCACAACAGACATGACCAAAACCACCGGGCTGGTCACGTTGCCAGGTGCCTTCGTGGGCGCGATCTTCGGTGGTGTGTCTCCGCTTGCCGCCGGGCAGTTCCAGATCATCGTGCTGGCGTCGATCATGGCTGCCGGGTCGATCACCGCGGTGATCATCATCTGGGTCCTCGCGCCGATTCGAATCCGGCCCGGCACTCCAGATTGAACCGAACGACCACGAAATGCGGGACGCGCAACCGCTAGCATTATCGAAACCCGATATCGGGCACGGAACTCAAGGGGGAAGCGATGCGAGAACTGCTCCGAGGAGTCGTGTTTCTGCATATCCTGCATCACGCTGCGGAGGAGCCGATCCATGGCGCGTGGATGAGTGCCGAGCTCTCGAACCACGGGTACGAGATCTCACCGGGAACCCTGTATCCAACCCTGCACCGGATGGAAAACGACGGCCTCCTGGTCTCAGCGAAGTCGACGGTCGACGGACGCGTGCTGCGTACATACACCGCCACGGATGCCGGGCGAATCGCTCTTGCGGATGGCCGCCGGGCATTGAAAGAACTCAGCGACGAAATCCTTCCCGCTGCGGAAACCTCATGACCCCTGCGCCGACCTTCCCGTGACGTTCCGACCGGGGAAGAAGCACCGATGACACGCGCCGAGGTAGTTCGAGTGACGCTGGGCACGATCATGAAGGAGTGGGGCCGGATCGGGTCGACTGGGTTCGGGGGGCCGCCGACCCACATCGCCCTTCTTCGGAAGCTGTGTGTGGACCAGCGTGGCTGGATCGCAGCGCGAGAGTTCGAGGACGGAATCGCGGCGACGAATCTGTTGCCGGGGCCCGCCTCGACGCAGTTGGCGATCTTCTGCGCGTGGCGCTTACGCGGCTGGGTCGGAGCCATCGTCGGGGGCGTGTTCTTCATCGCCCCGGGGCTCATCCTCATCCTGGCTTTGTCGACCCTCTTCCTTGCCTCGAACCCGCCCCTGTGGGTGTTGGGTGCCGCAGCCGGTGCGGGCGCCGCTGTTCCCGCGGTTGCCATTCACGCCGCCATCGGGCTGATGCCGGCGAGCCGAAAACGGATGCGAGACACGCGCAGAACCAGAATCCGGTGGGTCGTCTACCTGGCCGTCGGGATCGCCGCCGGAGCGCTTGCCGGGACCTACCTCGTCCTGGTGCTGATCGCCTGCGGGCTGGTCGAGATTGTCCTTACCAGGGACTGGCACTCCGGTACGGGTAACAAAGCGGCAAGTGTTGTCTTGCTGCCCTTACTGCCTCCCGTGGGAGCTGTGGCCGGTCTCGGCGCGCTGGTCTGGGTGGCCCTGAAGGTCGGACTTCTCTCCTACGGCGGCGGCTTCGTCATCATCCCCCTCATGCAGCACGACGCCGTCAGCACGTACCACTGGATGACCGGGGCACAGTTCCTGAACGCGGTCGCCCTCGGACAAATTACCCCGGGCCCCGTCGTGCAAACCGTCGCCGTCGTCGGCTACGCCGCGGCCGGCCTCGGCGGAGGTCTCCTGGCCGCGCTGGTCGCATTCGTCCCATCGTTTTTGTTCATCATCTTCGGCGGCCGCTACTTCGATCGTCTCCGCGCCAACCCCACGATCCAGGCATTCCTCACTGGCGCCGGAGCGACCGTGATTGGCGCAATCGCCGGGTCAGCGATCCCGCTCGGATTGGCGCTGACTCAATTCTGGCAAGCGGGCATCCTCGCGGCCGCCCTTCTCTGGCTGCTGGCGTTACGACGCGGCGTCGTCCTCGCGCTGATCGGGGCCGGCATCATCGGCGTCATTGCCGTCCTCATCGGAGCCCCCGTGTCCCACTGACGCCTCTCTCCCGACTCGAGCGCCGCGCGGATCGGTACGCTGGTGAAGGAAGACATCATCCGGAAAGGCAAGGGAGCCAGGCATGACCGCAACGAGAGTCCTGTTCATTGGCGGCACGGGAATCATCAGTTCGGCGTGCGTGGCACGAGCCGTCGAACGGGGTCACGCGGTAACCGTCCTGAATCGCGGGTCCTCCGCACTCCGACCGCTGGTCGACGGCGTCGAAGTCGTGCACGGCGACATCCGCAACCCCGAATCGGTTCTCGAGGCACTCCGAGGGCGCACGTTCGACGTCGTCGCGGACTTCGTGGCGTTCACCCCAGAGCACGTCGGGACCGATCTCGACCTCTTCGACGGCCGGGTCGGCCAATACGTCTTCATCAGTTCGGCGTCGGCGTACCAGACGCCCCCGTCCCGGATGCCCGTGCTCGAGTCGACACCGCTGCGCAACCCGTTCTGGCAGTACTCACGTGACAAGATCGCGTGCGAAGACCTGCTCGTTGCGGCGTATCGGGAGCGGGGATTCCCTGCGACGATCGTGCGGCCGTCCCACACCTACGACCGCACACAGATCCCGACGAGCGGGGGCTGGACCGACATCGACAGGATGCTGCGCGGAGCGCCCGTGGTCGTGCACGGCGACGGAACGACCCAGTGGACCATCACGCACACCACGGATTTCGCCGTTGCGTTCGTCGGCCTGCTCGGCCGGCCGGAGACCGTGGGCGAAGCGTTCCACATCACGTCGGACGAGGCGCCGACGTGGGACCAGATCTACCGCTGGCTGGGCGCTGCCGCCGGCGTCGAGCCGGAGCTCGTCCACGTCGCATCCGAGACGATCGCCGCAGCCATCCCCAGCCTCGGCCCGGGCCTCCTCGGCGACAAGGCGCACTCGATGGTTTTCGATAACCGCAAGGTCAAGGCGCTGGTTCCCGAGTTCCAGGCGGTGACGCCGTTCGTTCGCGGTGCTCAGGAGATCGTCGAGTGGTACCTCGCCGACCCCGCACGCCAAGTGGTCAACCAGGAGCTCGACGCCGGCTTCGACCGCCTGGTCTCTCACGCCCGGTCCATCTGAGCGCTGGTCAGTAGCCGCCAGCCGAACTCGTGATCTTGGTACCGTCCGCGCCAACCACCCACCAGATCTTGCCGACACCCTGGCCAGTGACGTCACCGGCCGCCGAGTCACCGGCGAACGTGTAGAGCGGAAGGCCGTTCAGGGTCACCTGCTTCGCCCCGTTGGCGCCCGTGATCGTGGCAACCGTGCCCGTCACGCCTGTGACTGACGGCTTCGCCGACGTCGTCGTAACGGCGGGCCACTGGCCGACGCATGCACCAGCACACGCGCTCTTTCCCGAATTGGCGGTGTCCTTGTCGAACACGTAGACGGTCATTCCCTTGCCATCGACGACGATCGTGCCAAGCGACGACGTGGCGGTCGCGAGATCGGTGGATGCACTCGACGCCGCCGGCGGCGTCGTCGCGCCCGTCGTCGCTCCGGGTGAGCCACCAGAGGTTCCCGAGCATCCCGCGAGCGCAACGAGGCCGACGGACGCCGCGACGACGATCAAGCCAAGTCGGATCTTCATAGTGAAACCTTCTTTTCCTTCGAACGGGCAGCGGTGTACCGCCTCACCTAAGACACGAGACAGTCGGTCGCCCGGTTCATCCGCGTCGACATCACCACGGGCCGAATCCTCCTCCGCGCTGTCGCTCAGCGCCGGGCGGTGGTGTAATCGAGTCAGGCGTATGCCGGGGAGTCGAGCGTGTCAGATTACGAGACCGCCAGGGCGCGGATGGTCGAGCGGCAGCTCATCTATCGAGGAATCAGGGATCCGCTGGTCCTCGACGCGATGCTGCGCGTGCCCAGGCACGAGTTCGTCGCCCCTAACCTGGTCGACTACGCGTACGACGACCGGCCGTTGCCGATCGAGGACGGCCAGACGATCTCACAGCCGTACATCGTGGCGCTCATGGTCGAGGCCGCGCGGCTCGACCGGGACGCGACAGTCCTCGAGGTCGGCACGGGCTCCGGCTACGCGGCGGCCGTGATGGCCGAGCTCGCCGGTCGGGTCGTCACGATCGAGCGCCACGCAGGCCTCGCGGAGAGTGCGCGCGGCCTGCTGGCGAGACTCGGCTACGACACGGTCGAGGTCGTGACGGGCGACGGCACGCTGGGCTGGCCGGGAGCCGCGCCCTACCAGGCGATCATCGCTGCCGCCTCCGGCCCACGCGTGCCGCAGGCGTGGCTCGACCAACTCGCGGTCGGCGGTCGCATCGTGACACCGCTTGGCGCTCCACGCGGGGCGCAGCACCTCCTCGCGCTGACGCGGGTTTCCGAAGACGAGCTGCGCGAAGAAAACCTCGGCGGCGTCTCGTTCGTTCCACTTCTCGGAGAGCAGGGCTGGCCGACATCCGGCTGATCCGAGACCGGCCACGGCCAGCGGATGAATGCGGCTGAGCTTCGGGCGGCGCTCGCGTCGGCCAAGCGGTGCCGCGATATGCAGGGTGGGCGGACAGGGTGCGCACACGCGGCCTGTCCGATCATCGACGCGCGTGACAGACTAAGTCCGTGGCCGCACGCTTTCTTGTTGTTCCGCAGTGGCAGGGCTCCGGGTCCTCGCGAGCCATGCGGCTCATCGATGGGGCGAACGCGATCCGCGGTGACCTGCCGGCCTCGGCCACCCGAGTCGTCGAAATCCCGATGGAGGCCGGCGACACCCTCGACACCGGCGTGCAGCGCTATTCGTCGCTGGTGATCATCCGCGAACGCGCGACCGCGGAGTTGCGCCACCTCGACGGGGCCGTCATCACGGTGGGCGGCGACTGCGCATCCGACCTCGCGAGCGTGCAGCACGCCATCGGGAACCGCGATCCGGGGGATGTCGCGCTCGTCTGGCTCGACGCACATGGCGACATCAACGACGCAGCGTCGTCTCCCTCCGGCGCCTTCCACGGCATGGTTTTACGCGCCATCCTGGGCGATGCACCGGATGGCCTCACTCCGCGCGCCGGCCAAGAGATCGCGGCGACGAGCGTCATCCTCGCCGGAACGCGCGCGCTCGACGACGGCGAGAGCGACTTCGTCGACAGTTCTGGCGTGCAGGTCGTCCTGATCGACGACCTCCAGACCCCGGATGCGCTGCTCGCGGCCCTCGGCACGACCGGTGCGAGATCCGTCTACCTGCACATCGATCTCGATGTGCTCGACCCGGCGACCATGCTCGGAATCGGGTATCCGGAGCCGTTTGGACTTCAGCCCGACCAGCTGTGCGACCTGATCCGCGCGGTGCGCGGCAGGTTCGAGCTCGCGGGAGCGGCCGTGATGGAGTTCGCGCCGGAGACGCCGGATGCCGCCAACCACGACCTGCC
>JAVECW010000137.1 GCA_030841285.1 Microbacteriaceae bacterium | reverse complement strand
CGGCGTAAATGTCGCAGTCCGCGTCGACGCGACATAGCTCACGGTGCCCGGAATGGTCGTTCCCAGCTGGTCGACGACAGAGAAGGAGAGCGTCGATGTGTTCACGGGCTTGGAAAATGTTGCACCGATCGTCGTGTTCAACGGAACGCTCGAAGAACCGGACAGCGGCCATTGCCCGGTTGCCACAAGCGCCGAACTGTCAGCCGTGGTGTACACGGTATCGACGTAGTAGTTGCTCCCCTGATAGCTGTCTGTCGGGAAATTGCCTGGCGCTGTGTTGTAAACACCGGCAGGAAGGGCGCCGAAGCCGCCCGTGGTCGACAGCGGAGGAGCAGAACTGCCCCGATAGGCCCAATACTGGGCCACGGACGAATAGTGGCCGTTGGGCGCCGTGTAGGAGATGACATAGGTCGTGCCCGTCGTGACAGCGACCGGCGAAGCGAAGTTTGCGGTCTGCCAACCGGATGCCGTCTCACCCGTGAATGTCACCGTGGCGAGGCGTGTGCCGGTTGAACTCCAGAGCGACCCGGTGTGGGTTCCGGTGTTCGCCGCGCTCTTGAAGAAGCGAACGCCCGAAATGTAGCCGTCCACTGTGGGGCTGAACCGCATCCCGAGTTCGACCGCGGATGCGTCGCCTGCGTCCGCGATCTTCGGAACCTCGGCACCGAACATCGATGCAGAGCCGGTCGCGGTGATGGCGGTCGAGGTGGGTGACGCCGGGTAGTTCCCGCTGTCGTCAGTAGCGCGCACCTGGATCGTTTGCGCACCGAGACCGTGCTGGATATAGGTGTAGGTCCAGGAGGTCGTGCCGGTCGCGGGGTGCCAGGTTGCTCCGCCGTCGGAGGATACCTCGACTCCGGCAACGACACCACCGCTGTCCGACGCGGTTCCGGTCACGGTGACGGAGGCGCCGTTCGCGATCGACGCATTGGCGGCGGGCGTGGTCACCACAGCAACGGGTGCGGTGTGATCGGGGCTGGCAGGGCTCGCAACGAGTCCAGAAGCGAGCGTTGCCGGCTGCGCACCCATGTCGGCGAGCAGATTGACCTGCGCCTGCTGCATCCGGATGTCGGCGGCAGCCCCACTCCCATCGTGGGTTTGATCGAGCCCCCACGCCCATTGGACCGTGCCCGCTCCGAAGACCAGCGCCCCGCTCGGAGCACGGTAGAGCGTGACGTGATGCGTGGTCGTTCCCGCCGCGACATCGGACCCGAAGTCTTGAAGGTACTGCGGAACTGCGCCCGTCGTGGTTGAGAGGTCTACGAGCCCGGCGGGCCGGAATCCGTTGTCGAGGTCCTCATCCGACTCGTAGCCGATCGTGTGCGGTGCCAGGGCAGCCTTCGTGCCCGCAGCCAAAGAGGTCAGACTGGTGTTGCGCCAGAGTCTCGTTTTTCCTTGAGCAGCGGTGACGGTGATCGCGAGATCGCTGAAGTTCGACATATATGCCGTGCCAGTGACGGAGTTCTCCGGTATGCCGGCCCCGTTCGCCTGGGATGCGAACCGCGGGTCACGGTAGGTGCCCGTCCACTCCGCGGACGGGTCGATCTTCGCGTTACTCCACGTCTCTTTGTACGAGACGAGGGTGCGGTAGTTGGTGGGCGTGCCGGCGATGGACGGCTCGTAGCGCGTGTGCCAGTACATCTCATTGCCGGAGAGGAATTGCAGGTTCACGCCCGCGTCTCGCGCGGCGATGACATTGTTGCGCTGCGCTCCCGACCAGTACTCGTCGTGGCCGACCGAGAGGAACACCTTGTGGTTGAGCAGTTCGGACCCGAACCGATCGGTGTCGACTCCGCTGAAGTAGGAGACGTCGTAGCCGTTCTTCTCGAGGAAGCGCACGGTCGGATACTCGTTGCTGAAGTAGAAGTCGCGGCCCGCATTGGCGCCGCGGGTCACCACGGGCCGGTTGTAACTGATCTTGTATGCACGACCATTGTTGCCGCCCTGGTAGAAGTCGGCACCTCCATAGGTGTTGTAGGCCTGCCAGGTGGGGTCGGAGGTCTGGAACAGCACCGCAGAATGGCTCGCGTCATTGCGCACAACGAACGTGATGTGGCTTGTATCGCCGTTGTCCCTGCGGGTGAGGAGCGCGAGGTAGACGCCGGAGACCACGTCGGTCGGCACATTCCATGAGGCAGATACACCCCAGTTCCCGCAGTCGTAGAGTGCGGTCGACGCATCCGTCACGCACTGTGGCTGGACCTGGGGAAGAGTGGCGGACGGCGCGACATCCGCAATCTTGCGGGCGCCGAGGCCCTGGTAGTAGCCGGTGCGGAAAATCTGAATCGTGTATGCACTTGCGGTCGTATTGATCTTGAAGCCGATTGTGCCGCCCACGTTGACGCTGATGTCGGTGGAGAATCCCTGGATCGTGCTGTCGCCCGATCCCGAGATGTCCCAGACTGCGGGACTGGTGCCCGGCAGTGCGTTCTCGCAGGTGATCGGGTTGGGTGCCGTGCCGCATCCTGCCGCCGCACTCGCGGGTGATGCCGTGAATCCGGAGAGGAGCCACAAGATGAGTGTGAGCACCGTGGCCGCCGCGATAGACTGCCGTTGCGCGAAGGCGCGCCCTGGTGAGCGGAGCCGAGACCGAGTGTTCTGAGTTTTCCTCACATATCCGACGATGCCACTCATGACTCCCGCCGGATACCCCCTAAAGAGGGGCGGGTGGCGGGCCTTAGGCCTCGCCGGGACCCGATTCCCCGCTACGCTCGGCGAAGCGATCGGTGGCCTCGATGAGCGCATCGAGGATGCCCGGCTCGTCGAACGCGTGACCGGCATCCGGAATCAGCCGGAAGTCCGCCTCTGGCCAGGCCCTGTGCAGGTCCCATGCGGTCATGGCCGGAGTGCACACGTCGTAACGCCCCTGGATGATCACGGCGGGGATGTCGCGCAGCTTGCCGGCGTCGCGAATGAGTTGCCCCTCTTCCCACCAGCCACCGTTCATGAAGTAGTGGTTCTCGATGCGCGCGAATGCGAGCGCGTAATCGAGTTCGCTGGAGGTCTCGTCGGCATCGGCATCGGCATGCGCGTCGGGGAGGAGCGTGATGGTGGATGATTCCCAGCGCGTCCATGCGGTGGCAGCGGGACCGTGGACGTCCGGATCGGGGTCGTTCAAGAGGCCGTTGTACGCACGAATGAGGTGTCCGCGATCGGCGACGGGTACCGGGGCGAGGAACTCCTCCCACAGGTCGGGGAAGAGCGCCGCGGCACCACCCTCGTAGAACCAGTCAAGCTCGACCGCGCGGAGCGTGAAGATTCCGCGCAGGATGAGCTCGGTCACCCGATCGGTGTGCGTCTGGGCATACGCGAGCGCGAGCGAACTCCCCCAGGAACCACCGAACACCTGCCAGCGGTCGATCCCGAGGTGTTCACGCAGGAGCTCGATGTCGGCAACGAGATGCCACGTCGTGTTCGTGCTGAGGTCCGCATCCGATGAGCTCGCATGCGGCAGGCTCTTGCCGCAGCCGCGCTGGTCGAACAGTACGATCCGATACTTTTCGGCGTCAAACACGCGACGTTGGTTGGGATGGGAGCCGCCTCCCGGTCCGCCGTGCAGCACCACCACGGGCGTGCCCTCCGGGTTGCCACTCGTCTCCCAATAGACCTGCTGACCGTCACCAACATCGAGGAGACCCGAGTCATACGGTTCGATCTCTGGATAGTAGGTGCGCATGAGGCGAGCATAGGGGGGCGGGCCGCGCTGGACCCGGCGCCGCGCCTAGCCTAAAAGAGGAGTGGCGCGCAAGCGCCAGGGGTCTCGATACGCTCGCTGCGCTCGCACTCGACCAACAGCGGCGGGGAGGCGACTAGCGCTTCTTGGTCTTGAGGACCTTCTCGTCGGCTGGCGCCTTGCCCGAAGCCCGAAGTTCCGCGTAGTACGCGCGGGCTTCCGCCTGACGCTCGGCCTCCGCGCCACTCGCGATCGTCGCACGCACGAGTTCCGGTCCATACCCGAACGCGTCCACGAGATCGATCGCGTGCGGACGAAGGCGCGTGATCAGACGGTCGATGTACGCCGTGACGGCCTGGGCGCGCTGCGGCGCGAGCCGACCGTGAATCAGGAACCAGGACGCATGCTTCTCGATGAGACCGAATCCGAAGAGGTCGCGCAGCCATGTGAGCACCTGTTTCGTTCCGGCATCCGGAGCCTGCGCGAGTGCGTCGGTGAATGCCTCCCACTGGAGGAGCTCCGCGTGCGCGCGAGCCGCCTCGATCAGCTCGTTCTGCTGCGAGTTGAACAGGGCCGCGGCCGCCTTCTTCGGAAGAGTGGGTGCCGGGCGCAGCTTGGCGGCGATCTCGGCGATCATCGTCTCGACACGCGCCGTGAGCAACTCCCGCTGCGACGCCGACTCCTGCAACCAGTTGACGGATCTCGCGGTCGAGCCGAAATCCTTCACCGTCTGAGCGAGGCTGCGGAGCCCCGTGCCGTGGTAGGCCCGGTCCGCCGCTTGCGTGACGACGAAGCGCGCGAGAGCGCCGACATCCGTCTTGGCGAACTTTGCACTGTAGTCGGTGAGCAGCCGCTTGGCGACGAGCTGCAGCAGCACATTGTTGTCGCCCTCGAACGTGACGTAGACATCGAGGTCGGCACGCAGCGAGGTCAGGCGGTTCTCGACGAGGAAGCCGGCTCCTCCGCACGCCTCGCGCGCCTCCTGCAATGTGGCGAGCGCATGCCAGGTCGAGAGCGGTTTGAGCGCGGCAGCGATCGTCTCGAGATCCTGGCGGTCGTCATCCGAGTCTGCCCGTCCACTGAAGACATCGTCGAACTTGGTAAGGAAGACCTCGTGCGCAAACCCTGCTGCGTACGTCGTCGCGAGCAGCGGGAAAAGCCTGCGCTGGTGTCGCTGGTAGTCGAGGATGACCTCCTCGTTCGTGTCGCTGCCCGCGGTGAACTGGCGGCGCTGGCTGCCATAGGTGATCGCGATCTTCAGGGCGAGCTTCGCGGCGATCACCGCGGACCCGTCGAGCGACACCCGGCCCTGCACGAGAGTCCCGAGCATCGTGAAGAAGCGGCGACCGGGGCTCGCGATTGGCGAGGTGTACGTTCCATCCTCCGCGACGTCTCCGTATTTATTGAGGAGGTCGGTGCGCGGGATACGCACGTTCGTGAAATGCATGCGGCCGTTGTCGATACCGTTGAGGCCTCCCTTGAGCCCGTCGTCCTCGCCGCCGATGCCTGGCAGGAACTCGTTGTTCTCGTCGCGAATCGGGACGTAGAACGCATGAACCCCGTGGTTGACGTTCTTGGTGATGAGCTGAGCGAAGACCACAGCGGCGGTGCCATCGGTGGCCGCGTTGCCGAGGTAATCCTTCCACGCGCCGCGGAACGGCGTGTTGATCACGAATTCGTGCGTGGCAGGATCGTAGGTCGCGGTCGTGGCGACGCTTGCGACATCCGACCCGTGTCCGGTCTCCGTCATGGCGAACACGCCAGGGATCTCGAGACTCATGATCCCTGGCAGGTACTTCAGATGGTGGTACTCGGTGCCGAGGTGCATGACCGCGGAGCCGAAGAGCCCCCACTGCACACCCGACTTGATCTGGAGGGACGGATCGGCCGCGATGAGCTCCTCGAAGCCCGCGATATTGCCGCCGTTGTCTGCAGCGCCGCCCACGCTCGTGGGGAATGCGCGATGCACCTGCCCGTCTGCGACGAGGAGCTTCAGCTGGTCGAAGACCCGCGCGCGGTGCTCCTTCATGCTGAGGCCCTCGATGCGTTGCATCTCCGGTCGAGAAGCGAGCGCGCGCGAGGCGAGCCGGACATCCGCCCAGGTACCGAGCAGCTGGCGGCCGAGTGCCTCGACGTCAACGACCGGAGAGTCGGCACCGACGGGGCGCGCGCTGGGTAGGGACTCGGATGCGACGGGCGCAGTGGGCTCGGAGGTGGATCGCGTTGCGATGTCAGCCATGGATCATCCTTAGCGCTCGGGTGCCGTCAATCACATCCACGGTATGCCGAACGGAGTCCTGCACGAATTCCTGCGTGCGCGAGCTACAAAGCCGGGTCGCGGCGCGTGCTCGGTGGCTGTGGATATCCACAGGTCGCAGGCAAAGCAAGCCCCTCGGTCGATCGCGAAGGTGGAGGATGGGGGTATCCGTGGCGGCGAGGAGGCTGACGTGGTCGACCGGGAGATTGTGTACTTCACGGATGGCG
>JAVECW010000042.1 GCA_030841285.1 Microbacteriaceae bacterium | reverse complement strand
GACACACAGCGAGGAGACAATCCATGCAGCAGACCATGCGGGCCGTCGTCGTGGACGGGCCGGGCGACGCAGGCACGCTCCGGCTCGCCGAGATCGACGCGCCAGATCGCATCAGCGCCGAGTTCCTTGTGAAGGTCGTCGCCGCCGGAATCAACCCGATCGACGCCAAGACGCGTGCCGGTCGCGGCGTCTTCTCGGCCATCCGCCACTTCCCGGCCGTGCTCGGACAGGACTTCAGCGGAGTGGTCGTCGAGTCGCCCTACGAAGCGCATGCCCTCCAGCCGGGCGACGAGGTGTTCGGCATGGTCATGGTGCCGCGATATGGCGGCACGTACGCCGAGTACGTGTCGGTGCCGAGCCTCAGCGTCGTGCGCAAGCCCAGCACGCTCTCACACATCGAAGCGGCTGGCGCGCCTGTGGCCGCGCTCACCGCCTGGGGAATGGTCGTCGAGCTCGCCAAGGCCCACGAGGGCCAGCGGATGCTCATCCACGCCGGCAGCGGAGGCGTCGGCCACTTCGCCGTGCAGTTCGCCTCGTACTTCGGCGCGTACGTCATCGCGACGGGCTCTGAGCGCAACCTCCCCTGGCTGCGCGAGCTGGGCGCGGCCGAGGCCATCGACTACACGGCGACTCGATTCGAGGATGTCGTCTCCAACGTCGACGTCGTGATCGACCTCATCGGCAATGTGCACGACGACACGGGCACGCGCTCGCTCTCCGTGCTGCGGCCGGGCGGGCTCATCATCAACGTCCCGACCGGGAGCTGGCCGACGTTCGCCGAGGACGCCTACGCGGCAGGCGTGCGCGGCACGGGATACAAGGTCGCGCCGGACGGCCACACGCTCGCCGTCATCTCGCGACTACTCGAGTCAGGTGCCGTTCGGGTGCATGTCGACCGGATCTTCGATCTCGATCAGGCCGCGGATGCGCACCGCGCGATCGAAGACGGTCACACCCGCGGCAAGATCGTGCTCAAGGTCGCCGAGGGTTGAGACCCAGCTCCATCACGTAGTCGTCCTCGAGACGGTCACCAACCAGAAAATGCTTGGTGCCGACACGCTCGAAGCCGTGCTTGGCGTAGAAGCGCTGCGCGCGTGCGTTCTCCTCGTTGACACCCAGCCAAACCCCGCTGGCACCGCGCGCGCGGGCGCGGTCAAGGCTCTCGCTCATGAGCCGGGCCGCAACTCCGACACCATGATGCCCGGCGCGCACGTAACACTTGCTGAGCTCGGCGCTCGGGTGCGAGCTGATGGCGGCGAGGACATCCGGATCCTTCGGTTCCCTGAAGACCAGCATGGTGTAGCCGACCATGAGCCCGTCCGACTCCTGGGCGAGGAAGAGCGCGCGCTCGGGATCGGAGAGATACTCGGCGAAGCAGCTCTCCGACAGTACCTCGGCGATGAACGTCGCCTTCGCCTCCTCGGTCGTGTGCGGCGGGCAGGCCAGTGCGAACGTCGCCGCAGCCACCTCGGCAAGGCCGGCCGCGTCTTCGGGCACGGCTGTGCGAATTGTCACGGGCATCCCCCCATTTTATCGATCGATATAGGGGTTATCGATCGAAGAGGCGTTATCGATCGTCAGTGGCGGCCCTGCGCAACCAGTGAGAGCAGAGAGAGTGATACGCCGCCGAGGCCGGTGACGCTGTCGTAGCCCGTCGCCGTCTTCAGCGAGGTGTCCTGGTCGAACGAGACCAGGTAGCTGTTGCCGCTAACCCTGCTCGTGTACGCCACCGCCCGGGTCGGGTTCTGGGGCACCACGTCGCGGAAGCTGTTCGGCAGAGCTCGGTTGACGCTGTAGAGGGTCGGGTTGGCGAAACCGATCGAGGTGTGCGTGGACTGCTGAACGATCGCGATCTGCGCCGCCACGATCGGCGATGCGAGCGAGGTGCCGCCGTACGTCTCGTTCACGAAGCCGCCCGTCTCGAGGGTGTCGTCGTTGATGATCGGGCGGATGCCGATCTGGAACCCGGTATATGGATCGGCCAGGGCAGCGACATCCGGTGAGACCCGGTGGCCGTTCGCCAGCGCGGCCGGAACCGCGTTCTTCTGGTAGTCCGGCTGCGCGAAGACCGCGCTCGCTCCACCACCTGCGCCCCCGACGAAGCGCGTGCCTGGCAAAGGCTGGGTGTAGACGAGGTTGCCAGAGGCATCCTTCACGATCTGGTCGACGGCGTCCCCCCATCCAGCCTCGAACGCGAGCTTGCCGGTCTTGTCGATGCCCATGCTGGTTCCGCCCACGGAGGTCACCCACGGCGAAGAGGCCGGGAAGTCCGGCGACGGATATCCGAGGCGAGCCGTCTCGTCACCGCTGTCACCACTCGAGAAGTACAGGCCGATGCCCTCACCGGCCGCCTGGAGCTGCAGGTTCACCTCGCCCTGGATGACGTCGGCCGGGATAGCCTCGCCAGCGTTGCCATAGCTGTTGCTGACAATGGTGGCGAGCTTGTTGTCGAGGATCTTCGACATCGCCACGTCGAGACCGCCGCCACAGTTCGCCCCGCCGACGTAGAGGATGTGCGCCCCCGGAGCAACGCCATGCACCGACTCGACGTCGAGCGTCTGCTCACCCTGCCATCCACTCGGGAACTGGCAGGCCGCCTGGTCGGTGAACTCGCCTGGCTTGGGCACCAGCTGGCGGTAGCTGGAGTTGGTGAGGCCTGGCTCGCCGTTCGCCGCCGAGTAGGTGTTCACGTCCTGCAGGATGCTGGGGCTGGCGTAGGCATCGATGATCGCGACCGTCTGTCCGGAACCGTTCACACCCTTCGTGTTGAGGTCGCTGAGACCGTAGGCCGAACGCAACTGCGCCGGGGTGTAACCGCAGTTGTATGTGCCGTACTGGGTCTGGCCGTTGTAGCTCGGCGGAACCGTGACGACATTCTCGCCCGTGTAGTGCGAACAGGGCGTGGTCACGACGGGCGCTACGGCGGCTCTGCGGCTCAGCTGGGGCTCCGCGGATGCACCGAGGTCGCCTTGCTTGATCGAGTTCGGCTTGGTGAGCATCCGGGACTGCTCGATGCTGACGCCCGAGACCTTGACGCCGACCGCCGACGGCAGCGATGGCGCAGTCGACGGCGCGACGAGCTGCCGGCCGGCATACGTGTATGAGTGCAGCGACGTGCCGAAGATCGAGCCGAGCTGGTCGGCCGTTCCTCGAAAGACCACGTACTGACGGCTCGCCGGCACGGCGGTGATGGTGAGACCCGCGGTCGTGAGGAAGCTCACGACCGCATCCGAGTCGGCTTGGGTCGGAGAGAATCTGTTGATCCATTGGGCGGGGCTCAGTGCCTTGCGGAAGGCCGCATTCACCGGAGTCGAGACCGCCTTCGCGAGCGCCTCGGCGCCCTGAGGATCGCGGAGCGGGAGGTAGATCTCTCCTTCGAACGTCTCGCCGGTCGGCGCGGCTCCGGCGTCGTTGGCGGACGTGGCCCAGCTGGGCACCGAATGGCTGAACGAGACGCGGTCGGCCGCGTTGGCCGCTCCGACTCCCGTCAGTGACAGTGCCATCACGGCAGCTGTGGTGGCGACGATTCCGAGGGACCGCTTGTGGAGGGCCTGCGTGGGGAAGCGAGTTGTCATTGGGTCATCCTTACTCGACTGGGAGTGGGCGCGCGGCGACGCACAATCGCGAGATTAGACCCGTCCGTTCTACCGCCACAAGAGGGGGTAGACGATTCTGTCGAAATAGTTAATCCGGATGAAGTATTCTCAGTTCCGGACAACTGGAAAACGGGCCGGAAACGACGAAGGCCCGCTCCGTGCGGAGCGGGCCTTCGTTCGAGTACGAGTAGTACTAGATGGCGTTCACATCGAGCGGGATGCCAGGACCGAACGTGGTCGAGACGGCACCCTTCTGGATGTAGCGGCCCTTCGAGGCGGACGGCTTGAGACGCACAACCTCTTCGAGCGCAGCCGAGATGTTCTCGTTCAGCTGGTCGGCCGAGAAGGCGGCCTTGCCGACGACAAAGTGCACGTTGGAGTGCTTGTCGACGCGGAACTCGATCTTTCCGCCCTTGATGTCGGAGACGGCCTTCGCGACATCCGGGGTCACCGTTCCGGTCTTCGGGTTCGGCATGAGGCCGCGCGGGCCGAGGACCTTACCGAGTCGACCGACCTGGCCCATGAGCTCCGGGGTCGAGACCGCGGAGTCGAAGGAGGTGTAACCCCCGGCGACCTTCTCGATGAGCTCGGCGCCGCCGACCTCGTCTGCGCCTGCCGCGATCGCAGCCTCGGCCGCAGGGCCGGTTGCGAAGACGATGACGCGAGCGGTCTTGCCGGTACCGTGAGGAAGGATAACGGTACCGCGGACCATCTGGTCGGCCTTCCGCGGGTCGACGCCAAGCTTGAGAGCGACCTCAACTGTCGAGTTGAACTTCGCCGAACCCGTTTCCTTCGCGAGGGTTACAGCCTCGCTCGGGGTGTAGTACTTGCCGGCCTCGATCTTCTCGGCCGCGGCCCGGTAGGCCTTTGACTTCTGTGCCATTTGATTCTCCTGTATTTCACGTTTGAGAGTGTGGTGCGAGCCTGGCTGGCTCTGCCACGTACTGCTGGTTGTCGTGCTGACGGATGTCAGCCTTCGACGGTGATGCCCATCGAACGGGCGGTTCCCGCGATGATCTTCGACGCTGCGTCGATGTCGTTCGCGTTGAGGTCGACCATCTTCTGCTCGGCGATCTGGCGGACCTGGTCCTTGCTGAGCTTTGCAACCTTGACGGTGTGGGGCGTGCCAGAACCCTTGGCAACTCCAGCGGCCTTCTTGATGAGCTCCGCAGCGGGCGGGGTCTTCAGGACGAAGGTGAACGAGCGGTCCTCGTACACAGTGATTTCAACCGGGATGACGTTGCCGCGCTGCGACTCGGTCGCCGCGTTGTACGCCTTGCAGAACTCCATGATGTTGACGCCGTGCTGACCGAGCGCCGGACCAATGGGCGGTGCAGGGTTGGCGGCGCCGGCGTTGATCTGAAGCTTAATCAGACCAGTGACCTTCTTCTTCGGTGCCATGTTTCTTCCTTCTTTGTGGGTATTCGAGCTTCACGGTGTGACCCGATCCGCTCTCCCGGTTGCTCGGCCTTTCCGAGCCCCGGTGGCTTGAAAATCTTGAGTTACAGCTTGGTCACCTGGTCGAAGCTGAGCTCGACGGGTGTCTCGCGCTCGAACAGGGAGACGAGAACCGTGAGCTTGCCGCTCTCCGGCTTGATCTCGCTGATCGAACCGGGGAGGCCCGCGAACGAACCCTCCTTGATCGTGATCGTCTCGCCGATCTCGAAGTCGATCTCCGCCGGGATGACGCGCGCGGCGGTCTTGCCGCCCTTTGCTCCGCCAGCCTTCGTGGCCGGAGCCTCCTGGATCTGGACGAGGCTCTTGAGCATCGAAAACGCCTCTTCGAAGCGCAGTGGTGTCGGGTTGTGCGAGTTGCCGACGAACCCGGTTACGCCTGGCGTGTGACGGATGACGGACCAGCTGTCCTCGTTGAGGTCCATGCGCACGAGAACGTAGCCCGGAATCCGCACGCGGTTGACCATCTTGCGCTGGCCATTCTTGATCTCGACGACATCCTCCATGGGGACCTCGACCTGGAAGATGTAATCCTCCATGGTCATGGAAACCATGCGGTTCTCGATGTTGGACTTTACGCGGCGCTCGAAGCCCGCGTACGAGTGGATGACGTACCACTTGCCCGGCTTGCCGCGAAGTTCTGCGCGGAATTCGTCGTATGGGTCGACGGGGCTCTCGTCCTCGTCTTCAACAGCCTCGACGGCCGCCTCGGCCTCATCAGGCGAGTCGATCTCGAGGGCATCCTCGACAACAGCATCCGCCTCGGGATCCACGGCCTCGGCCATGGCGTCGAGAACGGCGTCAAGGTCGACCTCGACGCCATCGTCAGCGACGACGTGAAGCGCCTCGTGCTCTGCGGCATCGACGGACTGCTCCTCGGTCGCCAGCACGTTACCGGTCTGTGCCTCGTCGTCCTCGGACGACTGCTCGGCCGCGGTCGCCCAGTCGACGTCGTCGCGCTCTGTCTCAGACACTAAATCCCATTCCATTTCTCTTGTTTGTCAGCCCGGCTCCCGCCTGGCCAACGCATCGTTCGGAGTTCCGGACGATGCTCGGCACGCCTAGGGCTTGCCGAACGCCCAAATCACGCCCAAACCGAAGATCCAGTCAAGCAGCGATACCAGACCCATCATGATGACCACGAAGACCAACACGACGCCGGTGTAACTCAGCAACTCGGTACGAGTAGGAGTGACGACCTTCTTCAGCTCGGCGATGACCTGCTTGATGAACAGGGAGAACCGAGCGAAGGGTCCGCGCTTGGCAGCGCGTTCCCTCTTAGCGTTCGCGACGATTTCCTCGCTCGGCTCGTCGATAACTTTTCGGGCCACCTAGTTACACCTTTCGTGGGCCGACATACGATGTCGGCTCGCAGGGCGGACAGGACTCGAACCTGCAACCTGCGGTT
>JAVECW010000013.1 GCA_030841285.1 Microbacteriaceae bacterium | reverse complement strand
TCGGCCGACCGGTAATCGTCGGTTACTGCGAGGACGTGGCTGCTGCTCCCGATCCCAGGGGACTCGGTGGTGGCAGGGTGGGTTATGGTCGCCATGATGCTCACTCACGCATTCGTAGGTACGGTCGGCGTTGCGTCGGCCTTGGTGGAGTCGGCTTGCGAGCCGACGGGAATCGTGCGCGGCTTGCTCGAGTCGGCCACGGGGATCGTGAGCGTGAGCACGCCATTCGTGAAGTCGGCGGTAAGCCGCTCACTGTCCAGACGGTCGCCGAGGTAGAGCCGGCGGGTGAAGTCCCCCCTGGGTCGCTCGTCGATCAGGACCTGGTCGTCTGGCCCGTGCGCTGGGCGTCGTTCGACGCGAATCGAGACCATGTCGCGTTCGACCTCGACGTCTATGTCTTTCTTATCGGTTCCGGGAACGTCGAGCACGACGACATATTCGTCGCCGCGATGGAAGGCCTCGATCGGTACGGCCGGGGTGACCCGCGGCCCGAACGCTTGTGCGATCGCCCGATCGATCTCTCGAGAATTGTCCAATCTCATCAGGGTCATTGCGCGCTCCATTCCCGGAAATTCGACTAAGGGATACTGCTGAGCTTTGTCGCGCGAGCTCGCTTGAACATCGGCCTGGCCGGTCGAGAGATTCCTCCCAAATTGATCTGGTGGGCCTACACCAACGCGCGTACCGTTGATCACAGCCCCGCGACCACGACTGCTTCGGGGGAACCGGGAGGTGCCCTTGGGAGGCGAACTCGGTAGCGGTTCAAACAGCAAGCACGTGCTCTCCAGCTTGTACGACCTCTTGGTCCTGGGCACACAGATGTTTGAAAATCTGGCGGTCGACGACATCGTCCGTATCGCTGTGTCCGGGGTCACAACGGTCTCGCACTGCTCCCTTGCCGCGGTCTATCTGGTGCGCGGGGGAACGTTCACGCGCGTGCAGGGTGGGCCGGATCGCAACCTCGACATGCTCGTGGAGGCGTCGCAGCCGAATGATGGAGTGCTCGACGGCGACCTCGCCGGATGGATGTACGCCCTGTTCACGCGGGGCAACTCGATGCTCACTGGCTGCTTGGTCCTGACTGCACCCGGCCCGCCGACAACCGACGAGATGTTCCTGCTCAACGCGCTCGCGGCGCCGACGGGTGCGGCATTCGCAACCGCCGAGCTCATCGAGCGCGAGCATGAACTGCTGGCCAAGCTCCGGGCGGCAACCGAAGCCCAGGCCGAGACCAATACGGCCATGTCGGAGACAATCCGACACCTCAACGCGCACCAGAGGGTCAGGGACTCCATCTCGCGTGCTGCCGGCTCCGGTGGCGGCAATGCTGCGATCGCACACGCACTCAGCTCGCTCGTACGTCGGTCGGTGCTTGTGCAGGATGCGTCTGGCAATGAACGCGCATACACGGGGCGCTCCAAGACGCGCGGATCACCGCACGTCATCCTTGGCGACGCGGCATCACGCTCCGGAAGCGACCGGCATGAGGGTTGGCAGGTGAGCCGGATCCGATCACGGAACGATACCCTTGGCGCTCTCGGCGTGTACGACCCCGACCGGAGTCTCGGAGAGGATGAGCGCTTTGCGATCGAGTACGCCTCCACCTCGCTCGCGATCGAACTCTCGCACGGCAGAAACCTTGCAGAGGTCGAATTGCGCCTCGGCCGAGACCTTGTGGATGACCTCGTCTCTGGCACGGATGTGCCGGGATCCATTACTCGGGCCGACGCGCTGCACTACAACCTCACACTGCCCCAATCCGTCGTGCTTGTCGCGTGGGAGGCACATCCGAAATCCGGCTCGACGCTCGAACAAGCGCTTGCGCAAGCGCTTGCGCGCATGCGCGTGCCTGCCCTCGTGGCACGCCGACCGGAGGTGGCGATCGCCGTCATCACCGGGACATTGGATGCGGTGAGGTTCTACGCTGACCTCACGGAGACGATCGGAAACGCCCGCGGATCCGTCGGCGTCGGCAGCCCGGGAACGGCCGGAAATTTGCCGGCTTCCTTTGCCGAAGCGCAGCGTGCGCTCCAGGTCCGGTCACGCCTTCATGACCCGTATGGCGTGACGATGCACGACGAACTGGGGATCGATCGCATCCTTGACGACAGGGACGGAGGCGCCGAGATCAATGGGTTCGTCAAGCAATGGCTCGGGCCCCTCTTGGAGCACGACCGAGTGAAGCGCTCCGAGCTCGTCACCACCCTCGCCGCCTATCTGGATGCCGGCGGCAACTATGACGCGACGGCGACCGCTCTTATCATTCACCGCAGTACGCTCCGCTATCGACTCGGCCGCATCCGTGAACTGTGCGGACGGGACTTCTCGGATCCGGATGTCCGGCTGAACCTCCATGTTGCCATTCGCGCGCTGTCGGTGATCCAGGGACGGACCCGGTAGAAGCACAGCCGCGGGAACACTCCGCGCGGCTCGCGCGTTGTCAGTCGAGTGAGCCAGACCGCACTCGCCTCGGAATCTCGGTCAGTCGAGACCACCACGCCCGAGCTCTGCTTGGCCGACGTCGTGGTGATCGGCGCGGGGCAGGCTGGGCTTTCCGCCGCTTACCATCTGCAACGGCGCGGCTTTGTGCCTGCCGCCGGTGACAGCGCGCTCGACCGCGCGCTCGACTCACCCAGTTACTCCGTACTCGATGCGGAAGCCGGGCCGGGCGGCGCGTGGCGCCATCGCTGGCGTTCACTGCGCATGAGCACGGTCAACGGCATCCACGATCTGCCGGGCATCCCCAAGCCGGATGTCGATCCGAGCGAGCCAAGCTCCGAGATGTTGCCGCGGTACTTCGGTGAGTACGAGTCGACGCTCGACCTGGCGGTGTTACGCCCCGTCAAGGTCGCAGGCGTTCGAAGGGCCGACGACGATCCCGCTGGCAGGCTGCTGATCGAAACGAACCGTGGCGCGTGGTCCGCGCGCGCGGTCATCAACGCGACAGGAACCTGGACCAGGCCGCTCTGGCCCAGCTACCCCGGCCAGCGTGATTTCGCGGGACGGCAGCTGCATGTCGCTGACTACGTCGCTGCCGAGGAGTTTGCCGGGCAAAACGTTGTCGTCGTCGGTGGCGGAATCTCGGCCGTGCAGCTGCTCGATGAGATCTCCCAGGTCGCCACGACGACCTGGGTCACGAGGCGCGAACCCACTTGGGGCGACGAGGAGTTTGACGCGAAGGCGGGCCACGCCGCCGTCGCCCTGGTCGAGGAACGCGTCCGTCAGGGCTTGCCTCCGCAGAGCGTCGTCTCGGTCACAGGCCTCATCTGGACGCCCAGGCTTCGGGCTGCCGCTGCGCGCGGTGCTCTCGATCGCCACCCGATGTTCACCCGAATCGAGCGCGACGGCGTTCGGATGGCCGACGGCAGCTTCCAACCCGCCGATGCGATCCTCTGGGCCACCGGCTTCCGCGCGGCCCTCGACCACCTCGCGCCGCTCAAGCTGCGATCGCCCGGGGGCGGAATCGTCATGAATGGCACGCAGGTCGCCGACGAACCGCGCGTTCACCTGGTCGGATACGGGCCGTCGTCGTCAACGATCGGAGCGAACCGCGCAGGCCGCGCCGCCGTTACCGGCATCGCGAAGTTGCTTGGCGAGCGCTGAACCTCGTCACTTCTTCGCGAGCAGTCGCTCGACGCGCGGCTTGACCTCGGTTCCGAGCAGGGTGATGGATTCGAGGAAGTGCTCCTGCGGCAGTCCGCCAAGGTCCATCTGGAGGAAGTGGCGTGAGTGCCCGAGGTGGTCGTGCAGTTCGGCGATCCGCTCGGCGATGTCGTCTGGCCCGCCGACGTAATACGCACCCGGCGCTTCCGAGAGCGCGTCGAACTGGGTCCGCGTCGGAGCCCTCCAGCCGCGGACAGCGCCGAGCGATTCGAAGGTCCTGCGCCATCCGGGATACCAGCGATCCTTCGCCTCTTCCTTGGTGGGCGCAATCATCCCGAGCGCCGCAACCCCGACCTTGATGCTGGGGCCACTGTGCCCGGCCTGCGCAGCGGTGCGCCGATAGAGCTCGGCGAGCGGGGCGAACTGGGCCGGTACGCCGCCGATGATCCCATACACGACGGGCATGCCAAGGCGCCCGGCGCGCACCGAGGACGGCGCACTCCCACCGGTGCCGACCCAGATCGGCAGGGAGCCGGATGCGGGCCGCGGTACGACGGCCATGTCGTGGAGCGCTGGTCTCACAGCGCCGGACCACGTCACCCGCTCATTGGCATTGATGTTGAGCAGCAGGTCGAGCTTCTCCTCGTAGAGCTGGTCGTAGTTGGCGAGTTCGTAGCCGAACAGCGGGAACGACTCGGTGGATGAGCCTCGCCCCGCGGTGATCTCGACGCGGCCGCCCGAGATCGCATCGGCAGTGGAGAACTGTTGGAACACGCGCACCGGGTCGTCCGTGCTGAGGACGCTGACGGAACTGCCTAGGGTGATCTGGGTCGTCGCAGCGGCGGCCGCGGCGATCAAGGAACCTGGTGACGACGCCGGCATTTCGAACGTGTGGTGCTCCCCCACCCCGAAGTAGTCGAGCCCGACCTCGTCGGCCCGCACGATGCCGTCGAATAGGTTGCGGATCGCCTCTGCAGTCGAGCGCAGCGAGCCATCCGGATTGCGCTGCGTGTCGCCGAAGCTGTAAACGCCTAGTTCCATCTGTTTTTCTTCTCCGTGTGATTCAGGGTGGTACGGGCGTTTTATGCAGTGCGTTGGAATTCCGCGTTGGCCAGGTGCCGTTCCCTGTGTCGTGCCAATTCGTCGAGGAGTTCTGGCGCCGTGAGCTCGCCGCCGAAGATGTTGGTGCCCGGCTGGAACGCGGCGCCGGCTACGAGCGGCCCGGCCATTACGGCGTCGTACCCGAGCCGGTCGATGAGTTCCATGACGAGCGCGGCCGCGTCGTCGTCGTCGCTCGCAACAGCGAGGGCGCGGCGGTTCGGGTCGCCTGAGGGGCGCCCGTGCTCTTCGAGCTCGTGGTAGCCGATGTGGTTCAGGCTCTTTACCAGGCGAGCGCCGGCAAGGTGATCGGCGATGGTCTCGCTGCTGGTCAGGTCAGTGGCCTCAAAATCGTCCTGGGTCCCGTCGATCGGTGCCCAATAGTTCATCGCGTCGATGACCACCTTGCCGCTCAAGAGGTTCGGATCGACCGAGCGATACTTGTGCAGCGGCACCGCGACGACGACGAGATCCGCGGATGCGACGGCATCCGCTGCTGTCATCGCCGTGGCACCAGGCGTCATTACCTCGGTGAGCAGCGCGATGTCCTCAGCGGCGCCGGAGGCGGCAATATTTACGGTGTAACCCGCCTTGAGGGCCGCGCGAGCGACCGAGGTGCCGACGCGCCCCGCGCCGAGGATGCCGAGGGTGGTCATGATGCACTCCGAATCTTCATCAGGTTGATACATCAACCACTATATCGCTTTTGGTTGATCTATCAACTATCATGAAAACATGTCCAGCTCAGAACTCACAGAACGCCAAGTGGCCGCGTGGACGAGCTACCAACGGATGCGCGTCCAGCTCAGCGGCCGGATCGGTCGGGAGCTCGTACGCGAGGTAGGCCTCTCCGAGGCGGACTACGAAATCCTCGCGGCGATCATCGAGTCCCCAGACGGCTCGATTCGTTCCCTCGCGCTGCGCTGCGGGCTCGATTGGGAGAAGAGTCGACTCTCGCACCAGCTGCGTCGCATGACCGAGCGCGGGCTCGTCGTGCGCGACGAATGCCTGGAAGACAACAGGGGCTTCGTCGTGCGGGCATCCGAGGCCGGTCTCGCTGCGGCGAGGGCCGCGCAGCGTCACCACGAACAGGCCGTGCGGCGCTACGTGGCCGACGTACTGAGCGCCGAACAGCTCGACCTGCTCGGCGCGATCGCCGAAACCGTTCTCACGAAGCTCGACGACGAGCGACTCCAGCCAGCCGGCGTCGTCTAGGCTCGGCCGGCGTTCTCTCGCTCGATCGGCGTCGTCTAGCGCCGCTTGAGCATTCCAGCGACGAACGCGGCCTGACCGGCGTGCTGCAGGTCATCCGAGATGACGCTGACCAGGCGCACGCCCAGCGTGACGGGCGGGTCCCACCTCGTATCGACGACGCGATCCAGGTCGGCATCGTCGAGCCCTTCGACGAACCGGATCGTTCGCTCATGCACGGCATCGTAGTAGCCGGCCAGCAGCTCCCCCGAAACGCCACTCACCTCGCCGACATCGCTCGACGACTGGCCGTACCCGGTTTCGTCGGCGGAGAACGGCAGTCCAAAGCGATCGGCCCAGCCGTCGGATGTCCAGAGCTGCTCGCCTCCTGCGACTTCGGCGATGTGGTCGTCCTGCACGCGCGTGAGATGCCAGAGCAGCCACGCAATCGAATTGGCGTCGTCGTCAACCCTTTTAGCGAGGTCATCCACGGTAAGGCCGTCGATCACCCGGTGCACGACATCGTGAATGCGGCCGAATGCGTCGCTGAGCAGTTCTGTGCTTGCTGTCATCGAGGTGGCTCCTTTTCTTAGTACCGTCGATTCTCCTCTTTCGAACTTTGTCCATACTGGTACCCCTATCGTCGCCACGGCCGCTGGGCCAAGATCGAACCATGGAACTCTCGTCCGCTAACCCGATGACGCCCATGCTCGCGAAAGCAATTGACGCCGTGCCCGAGCCGGACAGCGTTCCCGGGGGCCTCGTCTACGAGCCGAAATGGGACGGTTTTCGCGCCATCGTCTACTTCGACGGAGAACACGCCGAGATCGGCAGCCGTGGCTCGAAGATGCTCACGAGGTACTTTCCAGAACTCACGGATGCCTTCGCCAGGCTTCTGCCGGCTCCGTGCGTGCTCGACGGCGAGATCGTCGTTCGCACCGGTGAGCCTGGGCGCGAACGGCTCGACTGGGAGGCGCTGTCTCAACGCATCCATCCGGCGGCGAGCCGCGTGCTCACTCTCTCGGAGGCCACGCCGGCGACGTTCGTTGCCTTCGACCTTCTTGAGAAGGGCGATGAGAGCTACCTCGATGCGCCGTTCGGGGAGCGTCGGGCCGCGCTCGAAGACCTGGCCGGGGATTTGCCCGATCCGATCTACCTCTCGCAGACGACCGCCGACGTCGAACTCGCCCGCAGGTGGCTCGTCGAATTCGAGGGCGCTGGTCTCGACGGTGTCGTCGCCAAGCCGCTGGCCGCGGCGTATGCGCCCGGCAAGCGCGTCATGCTCAAGATCAAGCACCACAGGACCGCGGATGTCGTGCTGCTCGGCTATCGCATTCACGCAAGTGGGAGCGGGGTCGGCTCGTTGCTCCTTGGGCTCTACGACAGCGACGGGCAGTTGCGAAACGTCGGAGGGGCATCCGCGTTCAGCGACGCGAGGCGGCTCGAACTGGTCGACGAGCTTGCACCACTCGTGATGAGGGATGAGGCGGGCGACATCGTGAAGGGCGAGACGGAGCGCAGCCGGTTCTCCGCCGGCAAGGATGTCTCGTATGTGCGCCTGGAGCCGACCCGCGTGCTCGAGGTGCGCTACGACCAGATGGAGGGCATGCGTTTTCGGCACACTGCCCAGTTCTTCCGCTGGCGTCCAGACCGGGACGCACGCTCGTGTACTTTCGAGCAGCTCGATCGCCCGATCGCATACGACCTGAGCCGGGTGCTCGCCTGAGCGCCTTCCTCCAGGCTAGGCAGGCTTCCTGGCCCGGCTGGGCTGCACTCTGGGCGGCTCCCCCGGCATCTTCGGGTAGTCCGGCGGGAAGGGCAGCTCGCCGAGTCCTGCGGTGAGATCCCGCTCCCACCAGCCGAGCAGCGCCTCGATGCTGCCGGGGTCGGCGTGCATGTTCGCCCACGGGTCGCCCGTGGTTTTCAGTCGCTCGGGCACGGTCAGGATCGTGAACGACCTGGGGTTGGCATTCTCCAGCTCCTCCCATTCGATCGGACACGAGACGGGCGCGTGTGCGAGCGCCCGCGGGCTGTACGCGCCCGCCATCGTTCGATCCCGGTTCGCCTGGTTGAAGTCAACGAAGACCTTCTCGCCCCGCTCCTCCTTCCACCACGCCGTGGTGACCGTATCCGGCATTCGGCGTTCGAGTTCGCGGGCGGCAGCGATCACGGCGTGGCGCACGTCGAGGAACTCGTGCACGGGTTCGATTGGTGCGAACACGTGCAGGCCGCGGTTTCCTGAGGTCTTGATGAAGGCCGTGAGGCCGACCTCCTCGAGTACCGAGCGCAGCTCGAGAGCTGCAGGGATCGCATCGTCGAAGTCCGTGCCCGGCTGCGGGTCGAGGTCGATGCGCAGCTGGTCGGGGTTGTCGGAGTTCTCGGCGCGGGACGGCCACGGGTGGAACACCACGGTGTTCATCTGCACCGCCCAGACCGCGCCGGCCGGTTCGTCGATGACGAGCTGCGGATGCGATCGGGCGCTTGGATAGACGACCATCACCGACCGCACGTACTCCGGTGCGCCCTTGGGCGGGTTCTTCGAGAAGAACTGCTCGCCGTCGATGCCCTCAGGGAACCGTTGGAGCGAGAGCGGGCGGCCTCCGTTCGCGGCGACGAACGCCTCCCCCACATCGACGATGTAGTTCGCGAGGTCGAGCTTCGTGATGCCCGGCTCCGGCCAGAGGATCCGGCCAGGACTCGAGATGCGCACCTCGCGTTGGCCGTGCGGTCCATCGACGGTGAGGACAACTGCTTCGCTTGCCATAGGAACACGGTAGCGCCGGGCGGCTCTCCGCGTCAGTGTTCGGGACGACTTCGGTGTTCGGGACGACTTCGGTGTTCGACGACTACGTCACCGTGCGGCCAGTGACCACTCGAGGAGGCGTTCCACCGGCCAGGTCGTGATGATCCGCTCCGGGGCGACTCCGTTTGCGACCGCGCGCTCGGCTCCGTACTGCAGGAAGTCGAGCTGGCCGGGGGCGTGCGCGTCGCTGTCGATGCTGAAGAGGCACCCCGCGTCGACGGCCAGCTGGATGAGGTCATCCGGTGGATCCTGTCGCTCCGGCCGCGAGTTGATCTCGACCGCGACGTCGTGTTCCGCGCACGCTGCGAAGACCCGCTTCGCGTCGAACTCCGACGGCGGGCGAGTCCCCCGTGAGCCTTCCACGAGACGGCCGGTGCAGTGGCCGAGCACGTTCGTGTGCGGATCCCTGATCGCCGCAAGCATCCGCTGGGTCATCGCGGGGGCATCCGATCGGAGCTTCGAATGCACGCTCGCCACGACGATGTCCAACCGATCGAGCATTTCCGGGGTCTGGTCCAGATCGCCGTTCTCCAGGATGTCGACCTCAATGCCGGTCAGCAGGCGAAAGTCGTCGTAGCTGTCGTTGAGCTCCGCGACGACGCCGAGCTGCGTCTCGAGGCGCTCGGCGGTCAACCCATGGGCGATCGTGAGGTTCGGAGAGTGATCGGTGAGGGCGAGGTAGTCCCGGCCCAGCAAGCGCGCTGCGTCGACCATGAGTTCGATCGGAGACCAGCCATCCGACCAGTCGCTGTGGCTGTGCAGGTCGCCGCGGAGTGCAGCGTGCAACTCGCTGCCGCCGCGTGCGAGGGGCTTGGCGCCCCGTTGCCTCAGGTTTTCGAGGTAGTCGGGCACCTGGTCGTCGATCGCCTGGCTGATGACCTCGAATGTTCGGCCGCCGATCCCCTTCATGCTCTTCAGCCGGCCGTCCTTGATGCGCTCCGCCAACTCGTCGGGCGTCAGATCGCGGATGGTGCCGGCGGCCTTTCGAAACGCCTGCACCTTGAAGAGGGGGGCAAGCTCGCGCTCGAGCCAGAAGGCGATCTCATTGAGTGCTTCGACGGCATCCATTCCCCCATCATCCGCCTCTCGCGCGGGCAGTGGCGTTACTGCGCTGGCTGGACGTGTCGAGACTTCGCGAAGACGCCCATAAGGGACCGCGCCGCAATGCTGCCGATCAGGACACTGACACCCGCGACGAACACCCACGCCCAGGATTGCCATCCGGGAAAGGCGACCGCGCTCACCCACTCCACGCCATAGGATCCGACGGCGGCGAACGGGAACGTGAATGACCAGAAGCCGAGGTTGAAGCTCAACTCGCGATACCGCGTGACCAGTCCGGCTTGCATCAGCAGCAGGAGGACGGTCAGGCCCGCGAGCGCGTACGAGACCGGGTCTACCGTGAAACCGTTGATAGTGAACCAGGCCGATCCGGCCACGGCGGGTGGAGCAACGAAGATCGCGAGGGTAGGAACGAGCGGCGTGGGGAGCGCCCCGTGGACGGCAAGCCGCGCAAACAGCAGAATGGTGATGACGAGCCAGAAGAAGATTCCGACCGCGAATGCGCCGATCGCAAGTCCGGTCAGTCCGATCCTGGCGGAGGCGGTTCCCGAGATCAGCGTTGCTGCGACCACCGGCAGGAAGTAACCCCCGTGGACACTTTCGAGCTTGAGTCCGCCGCCGCCCCACTGCGCGAGCAGCCAGCCGGCGAAGACTGCGACCATCGCGACGAACACAATGATGAGGACATAGCCGAGCGTTGGGGCGAACGAATAGATCTGGGCGCTGATCAGGAGTCCGGCCGAAGGGAAAAGCGCGGCCACCGGGCCTTGGACGGGGTGCCGCAACTGGTCGATGAGTCGCTCATTGGATCGGCTTCCGCGTACGACGTGGGCAACGATCACCCATGCCCAGACGACGCCCGCGGCGAGCCAGAGCACAACCGGGATCTCAATGGGTACTCCAAGATGCTCCGAAGCCAGCGACCAGGATCCGGCCAGGCCGGCCGAGCCGAACCCGAAAGCCAATGTTGTCAGGGGAATGCGTGTAACCGCCGTCTTTGTAACCGCCGCGTCTGCGACCATCGTTTCTGTAACCACCACCTCATCCTAATGGATTCATTTCAATTTATCCATTAGCTCTGTACGATGGAGTAATGCACGTTACTACGCCGCCCAGTGATGCCGACATCCGTGGTGCAGGGTTCGTCCTGATGGGCGAACCGCTGGCCATCGACCTGGCAAATACCGTCAAGTTGGCTGTGGATCCGCAGCTCGACCTGCTCGGCGATGACACCCGCAACGCGGCGTTCTGGTCCCTCGAGCGCCATCGCCTGCCCGAGCCCGCGGGTGTGCCGTCGCTGTCCGAGAGCCTGGCGCTCCGAAGTGCGTTGCAGTCCCTGCTCTCGGGTATCGCGAGTGGCGCTGCGCCCGAAGCGTGGGCGCTCGAGCGGGTGAACGAAGTTGCTCAGCGTACGAGGGTGACGACAGAGCTGGTCCCCGCGGAATCGTCAGTGACGACGAAGCCTCGCTGGCAAGCGTCGGATGTGGCGGACATCGCGCTCAGCGCCGTCGCCCTGTCCGCGATCGATTTTCTCACCGGGCCGAATGCAGGACGCCTGCGGGTGTGCGCCGCGCCGCACTGCAGCATGATGTTCGTCGCGATGAATGCAAAGCGACGCTGGTGCACGGCGAACGGATGCGGAAACCGCGAACGAGTGGCGCGTCACTCTCGGCAGCAGTGATCGATATACCCTCCGCGGAATCCGGTGATTCTTGATCGAGGTGGCACGAAAAGTTTCGTCGCCACGGGACTGCAATCCGCACCCTAATCGTGGCGGACTCTTCGCGCAAATCCAGCAAACGTGAGCCCTCAAAACCCTTGGTTGACATCCCAGAAAGGGGGGGTGAGACTGACTAAAGGTCGCTCGAAGATAACGGTCGATTTCTTGAGACGTGAAATTTTCGAGGCTTTTGTTCAATGGTGAATAAACGACGAGCCGGCAGAGACGCCGGTGATCGGAAGGATATTTCTAATGACATCTCAGTCCAACGGCGCCGCCTTCACACGGCGCGGATTTGTCGGCTTGGCGGGCGGCGTTGCCGCGGCGACACTCCTCGCCGCATGTACCCCGGGCGGCTCCGGCGGCAGCGCCAAGCCCATTAAGTTTTGGAATATGCCATGGGGCAACACAACCTTCAACCCCACCGACAAGCAGATCACCCTGGCGTACAAGCCATCGGCCGGACTCAACCCCGCGACATACCAGGTGATCCAATGGGCCAACTTCACGCAGACGTTCTCGTCGGCTGTTGCGTCCAACACAGGCCCCGCGGTTAGCTCCGGCGGTGGTACGCAGGCATTCCAATTTGAGTCACAAGGCAAGATCTCATACGCGGACAACCTGCTCGACAGCTGGAAGAAGAATGGGCTCTACGACGATTTCCTCCCCGGACTGATCGACACGATGAAGGTCAGCAAGGGATACGCGGCAGTCCCGTACAACCTCGATATGCGCGTCATGTGGTACAGCAAGGCGCTGCTCGACAAGGCCGGCGCGCAGGTGCCGACCGATTGGCAGTCCTATCTGAACACCGCCGCAGCACTGAAGAAGATCGGTGTCTACGGATACGGCACGGGCGGTGGGGCCGGCAACTTTACGGGAGGCCACATCCTCGTGAGCTGGATGATCAACAACGGCGGCGGCTTGTTCGATGAGAACCAGAAGCCGAACTGCGTGACACCCGCGAACATCGAAGCGATGAGCTTCGTCCTCGAGATGGTCCAGAAGGGCTATGTCGACCCGGCAAGCTCCACATACACCAGCGCGAATGTGCAGAGCCAATGGGCCGCGGAGAAGTTCGGTGTCGGCTTCGACACGGCGGGCCTTGCCGAGAACGTTGGCGGCGCGGTCGGCCCGGGCCTCGTTGTTGGGAGCCCGCTCACCGGCCCGTCCGGCAAGAAGGGTGCGCTCTACTTCCCGAACAACATCATGATGTACAAGAACACCCCCAGCCAGAAGGGCTCCGAGGCGTTCCTCACGTACTACTACAAGAACATGACGCCGCTGTGGACGAAGGGCACCGGCATCGGCCTTCCCCCGCTGAAGTCGATCACCCAAACGAAGGAATTCCAGGCAAGCGCCAACAACGTCAAGGTCATCGAGGAGTGGCAGCCCATCTCACGCACGTGGGCGGCTCCCGGCGGCACCGCGTTGTTCCTCGGCGTGACCACGGTCGACGGCACGCCTGCTATGGACACCTTTACCCAGTCGATCCTCGGCGGCAAGACGGATGCCAAGTCGGCTCTGACAACACTGGAGAACGCGATCAAGGCCAACCTGAAGAGCTAGCGCGGCGCGCGCAGAACGTAAGATCCAGCGGACAGAGGAATATCAATGTCGACCAACTCCGTCGTGAATCGTTTGCAACGCGCCAAAGCAGGCGTCGGTGTAGGCGGTTCGGGATCAGCGAGCCCGCGAAAGAAGGGGCGGTTCAGCGCCAGAACCTGGACGCTCATCGCATTTGCCCTGCCATCGCTGATCCTGCTCCTGCTCATCAACCTCTATCCGGTGATCTACGCGGGAATCCAGTCGGTGCGAAACGGCGACCTGATCGATGCCGGCAACTTCGTCGGGTTCGCGAACTACGCCAAGATCCTCTCGGATCCGGCATTCTGGGCGGCGGCGCAGTTCACGGTGATCTTCACGGTGACGGGCGTCTTCGGCAGCTGGTTGATCGGGCTCGCGCTTGCGCTCCTGTTGCGGACCAGGATTCCGGGGGGCGGGGTCTTCAAGGTGCTCCTGCTGCTGCCGTGGGTCGTTCCCGTCGTCGTCTCCGCGACATCCTGGAACTGGCTGGTTGCAACCCCGCAGAGCCCGCTTCCGATGCTCGCGCAGGCGCTTGGGCTCGGTAACGTGCTGTTCCTTGCGAACCCCGTGCTCGCGCAGGTCACGGTTTGCGTGTTCAAGGTGTGGATCAGCTTCCCGTTCATGATGATGATGATGAGCTCGGCGCTTGCCTCGGTCGACGTGAACGTGTACGAGGCGGCGAAGGTCGATGGCGCCAGCAGCTGGCAGTCGTTCAGCCATATCACGATGCCGCTGATCGCCAGGACCACATACGTCAGCTGGATTCTCATGACGATCTTCTGCGTCAATGACTTTCCGACGATCTTCCTCCTGACCGGTGGCGGGCCCGTCAACTCGACGACCTCGCTTGTCGTGCTGGCGTACCGCACGGTGTTCCAGAACTTCCAGACCGGTCCTGGCGTCGCCATCGCGTTCGTGATGACTCTGGTATTGGTCGTGATCTCGGTCGCGCTGTACCGCCAGATCAGAAAGGTGAATATCGAATGACTACCGCGGTTGCGCCCCACGGGCTGACGACTGTCGCGTCCACTCCAGCAGGGAAGCGGGCGGACATCTATACGGGTTTGCGCGGGCGATGGTGGCGCTTCCTGGTGATCCTCGTGGTCACGGCTGTCGTGCTGGTGCCGATTGCATCCGTTGTCTTCCTGTCGCTGCAGCCGGCTCTTGGAAGCACGAGCACAGCGCCGATCACGCTGGAGAACTTCGCGAACGTCTTCTCGCAAACCAGCGTCGGCACCTGGATGGCGAACAGCCTCGCGGTGACGGTCATCACTGTCCTGATTGCGGTCATCGTCGCGGCGCCCGCTGGCTACGTGCTCTCACGAGCCAGGAACCGCCTGGTATCGGGATACTCGCTCGTGCTATTCATCGTGCAATCCCTCCCGGTCGTCACCGCGGTGATCCCGTTGTTCATCCTGTTCGCCGCCATCGGACTCGTTGACAACCTCGTGGGCGTCACGATCATCTACGTCGGCTCGACGATGTCCGTCGCGATCTGGATGATGGCGGCCTATTACGACTCGATTCCAATTGCGCTCGAGGAGGCCGCCTGGATGGATGGCTGCTCGGTGCTCGGCGGATTCGTCCGTGTGGTGCTGCGCAACTCGCTTCCCGGGATTCTCTCCACGGCGATCTTCGCGTTCCTGCTCGCCTGGAACGACTACCTGATTGCCGTCGTGTTCCTGCGGTCCGACCCCAACTACACGCTCCCGGTGGGCCTGGAGACCTTCTTCCAGCAGAACGCGACCAACTGGGGTCTCGTCATGGCGGTTGCCGTGGTCATGATGCTGCCGCCCGTCCTCCTGTTCTCGGTACTGAACAGGTACTTCAGCGTTGGCGGCATCGGAGGCTCGCTTGCCGGACGATGATCTGACAATCATCGAGCTCGTCACACCGACCATCCGCGCCGCCGTCAACCGGGTCATCCCGGCCGACGAGTGGCCGGCGGGCTGGGAAGGTGGGGTCGCCGACTACTTCGCGACCGCCGCGCGCGACCTGGCCTGGGTTCGACCCGTGCTCGTCGCTCTCGATGCTCGCCTCGACGCGAGCGCTCAGGCGGACGGCGCCGACTCATTCGCCGTTCTTGCGGACGACCGGCAGGATGCCGCGCTCGCGGCGCTCGACACGGACGAGGATGGCGCCGCCCTCTTTGCGGCGCTTCGCCGCGTCTGTTGGGAGGGGTTCTACGCTTCCTCGGATCGGCATACCCCGGTCGGTCTCGAGATGGTCGGCTTCCGTGCGGTGCCGGAGGGTGTCACGCCAGTCGAACCGGATCCGATCGACGGACTCACCGCCGGCGAGGTGCGGCATGGCTACGACGCCGTCGTCATTGGCAGCGGCCCGGGCGGCGGAGTCGCCGCGCAGGTGCTCGCGCAGGCAGGCAAGAGCGTGCTGCTCATCGAGCGAGCGCGCGCGCTGCCGAACGCGGCGCTGCGCGGAGACCACCTGCACGGCAAGCGCAACGCGGTCTATTGGCCATCGGCTGGACCCGGCCCCGGGCATCCGCGGGTTGCCGAAATTCGGGACGGCGACGACCGGATCATCGACGGCACAGGTGACGCGGCGCTCTATGGCCTGAACGCCATGGCATTCGGCGGCGGCACGCGACTGTGGCAGGGAATGGCCTGGCGGTTCATGGCAGAGGACTTCAACATGGCGACCGTCTACGGGAACCCGGATGGCGCGAGCCTCGCTGACTGGCCGATCGACTACGACGAGATGGAGCCGTACTACACGAGAGCCGAATGGGAGCTCGGCGTCTCGGGCGTCGAGGGTGGCCTTACCCGTCGCACGCCGCGCACGGCCGGCTATCCGATGCCCCCGATGGGCTCAGAGCCCGCCCGCGAACTGCTCGCCGGAGCGGCCGAATCGCTCGGCTGGGGCTGGGGCCCGATCCCTCTCGCGCTCAACTCAGTTCCCTACGGCGGGCGTCCGGCCTGCGTTCGCTGCCCCCAATGCGTCGGTCACGCCTGCCCGGTGAACGCGAAGAACGGGTCGAACAATACCTTCATCCCACGCGCGGTTGCCACCGGGAATTGCGAGGTGATGTACGACGCTGAGGTCATCGAGGTGCGCGATGGAGTGGGTCGGGCGAGCGTGACGATCATGGCGGATGCCTCGACCCGGCCCGTCGAGCTGACCGTCGACGCGGAGGTCGTCGTCGTGTCGGCCGGCGCGATCGAGACTCCCAGGCTGCTCCTGGCCAGCGGAATTGGCAATGACCAGCTCGGCCGACACCTGCACGACCACCGATTCGTGACCATGCTGAGCACGGTCGATCAGCCGGCCAAGCCGTTCATCGGACCTGGACACTCGGTTGCCACGCTCGACCACGTGCACGCCGAGACCATTCCCTGGGGCGGCGGCGTCATCGTCGACCTGATGGGGCTGCTGCCGCTCACCTCGGCATCTGCGCCATCCATGCTGGACGTTCCGCTCTGGGGAGCCGGTCACAAAGAGTGGATGCGCGGCCGCCGGGCCAACGTCTTCGGCGTGTTCGGCATGGGCCAGGAGATTCCGCTGCCTTCCTCGCGTGTCACATTGGCCCCCGCCGTGCGCGATCGCTGGGGCAAGCCAGCCGCCGCGCTCCGCAAGGACGTGCACTGGGCGTCGCTCGAGGTCGAGAATGGCATGGCCCTCGCCGGCGAGCAGTGGCTGGCGGCGGCCGGTGCCCGCGACATCCGCCGTCATCATGGCACGGCCACCGCATCCGCAGCCGGCGAGCATTCGTGCGGTACCGCCCGGATGGGCACGTCGGAGGAGAACTCGGCGACGGACCCATACGGCCGAGTGCATGGCACGAACCGCATCGTCGTGTGCGACTCATCGCTGCACCCGACGAACGGGAGCGTGAACCCGGCCCTGACGATCGTGGCCAATGCCCTCCGTGTTGCCGAGCACCTCGTCGCGGAGTGGCCCGCCTGACGTGCCCTTCGCTCGCTGGGCTCGCCCCGCCTACTCGTACCTGAGTGCGTCGATCGGGTTCTGCCGAGACGCGCGCCGTGCCGGCAGCGTCCCGGCAAGGAACGCGATCCCCATGACCACCAGGATGATGACGGCGACGGAGGCCGGAGCGAACTGGAGCAGGTTGAGTCCCGGCAGGGCCGACAGGAGCGTGGTTGACAAGGCACCGCTGACCACGGATCCGATCACGATCGCCACTGCCGCGCCGATCGCGCTGCCCAGAAAGCCGATGAAGACGGCTTCCAGACTGAACAGGGCATAGATGCGCCCGCCGCCCATCCCCATGGCCTTCATGAGACCGATTTCTCGAGTTCGTTCCTGAACGCTCATGAGCAGCGTGTTGATGATCCCAAATCCGGCGGCGATCAGGGCAATCACGGCGAACGCGTCAAGGACACCCACGATGCCGTTGATCACGGTCACGAATGATCCCAGACGGTCCGCGACGGTCTGTCCGGAATAGCCCTGGTCGGTCAGTGCCTTCTTGAGCTGGGTGATCTGCGCCGGTGTGGATCCATCCTTGACCGTGATCGTCGCCGACGCGTAGTTGGTCAGCACCGATGCGGGCCGGCCCGTCGCCTCCGACTGCTGCAGCGCGTCGGTCAGAGCAGTGTTGGCTGC
>JAVECW010000005.1 GCA_030841285.1 Microbacteriaceae bacterium | reverse complement strand
CTGCGCGTCTGGGCGTCGGCGCCAGCAGGGTCGTCGTGCTCATCGACGAACTCGAAAGGAAAGATCTCCTCGCCCGAGAGCGGAGCACGAAAGATCGTCGCAACTACGAGCTTCGACTGACCGATGCGGGCCTGGGCATCATGTCCCGGATGCGCGAGATCGGTGCCGAGCACGAGAACGACCTCGTCAAGGCGCTCAATGCACAAGAACGGGAGGCGCTGGCCGGGCTGCTCATCAAGATCTCACAGAGCCACGATCTGACACCGGATGTCCATCCTGGATACCGCAGCGGCACTGTGAAATTGTGACCGCCGCGTCGCTCTGAGCGCCCGATGGCCGTTCTCCGGTCACCAGTTTTCGCGCGCCTCCGAATTGGCGAGCGCCGCCTCTAGCGTCGCTCGCCACTCGTTCGGTGACTTGAGCGCATCCAGGATCACCGGATGCTCGTCCGCTGTCGGCGGCTCGAACGCCGCGAGGTGCTCCTCAAGCACCTCTTCGACGACGTGGTGTCGAGAGCCGGAGGTGGAGTTCGCTCGCCATCGCTCGCGGACGAGCTCGAACGGAGCGTCCAGATAGACGAGAACGGGCGCCGCGCCGTGTTCGACCGCGAGCGATCGCCAGCCGTCGCGCAGAAATCGCGGAGATCCGGTGTCGTCCACGGCAACCGTGTGGCGAGCATCCAACAGTTCGGCGGTCTCGGCGACCCCGATCTCGTGAGTGCGCTGCCATTCGTGCAGCGGAAGCCCATCACCGCTTGAGAGCCCACGGCGTTGCATGATCTCGTCGAGGCTGACGACCTGCGCACCCAGCTCGCGGAGTATGCCGGTGAGCGTGCTCTTGCCGGAATACGACCGGCCGCAGAGTATTACCAGGCGTGGGGGCGACACGAGCATCCTCCCAGTGTGGCGCAACTAGGAAGTTCTCTCGGCTAAAGAAGGGCAGACCCGCGATCGCGAGCACTCATTCCAACTTGGGAGGCGCGACGCCTCGCAGTGAGTTGGAGCCGCATGACTCCTCACCGCCCGCGTCGCCACTCGACAGTTATGGCGCACTTCGTCGCGCTAGCGGATTACGAAACGCGAAGATCGAATTAGTCGACCGCTGCGGCAAGTGACGTGACTGCGATCTCCGGATAGCGGGCGCGCTCGGGGGCCGAATCGAACGCTGCCGGCCGGGCGTTCATCTCCACGGCGGCCGCCGTGACGCGAGCTGCGAAAGCCGAGAACGGACGCGTCGCGACCGCCGCAACGCGCAGTAGAGGCAACGGAATGTGCATCGTCTTGCCGGGGCGCCCCGCCTAAGCGTGGACCGCACCCGACAACGCGTTCAATGTGAGGTCGACACCACCCCACTCGATGACCCGGCCACTCAGCCCGGGGTCGCGGAGCGCTGCGCGGATCAGCGCCGCCACATCGACGACGGAGACGAAGTTGACGGCTACGTCTCCCCGCCCGAAGACAATCGTCGCTCCCCTCTTTTGCATCGGCTGCGCGACCACATCGAGGTAGGTCTCGAGAAAAGCCGTGGGCCGGATGATCGTCCATCTCACTCCCGAGGCGACCAGGGCCTGCTCGGCCTCGTATTTCATGCGCAGCAGTTCGAGCGGAGCATCCGGGCCGGCACCGTGCATCGACACCAGCACGATGTGTGCAACCCCGGCCTGCCGCGCCGCCTCGATGAGCGCGCGATTGCCGTCCCGGTCGACGTTCTGCGGCGATGACGAACCCATCGGACCGAAGCCGGATGCCGCGGCCACGACCGCGGAGCATCCGTCGACCGCTCGCTCCACGGCCTCGTGATCTCTCAGGTCGCCGACGACGGTCTCGATGCCCTGCGCACGCAGCTCGTCAGCGGCAGCCGGGTCGCGCGTGAGCACGCGCATCCGCTCGCCGTCTGCCGTCAGAGACCGCACGAGGAGGCGTCCCAGCCGGCCGGTGCCGCCGGCCACCAGCACGGTCATGTCGTCGCCCTGGTCTCCTGGGTCGAGCCGACTGTCACGCGCCGGATGTTGTCGTCGACGGTACCGCTGCCGCGCTCGACCGGTTCGAGGTAGAAGGTGCCATGCGTGATCTCCGCGTCCCGGATCGTGAAGAGGATGACCCCGGCCATCTCGTGCGCCGACCCGTCGGGCCGCGTGCCGGTCATCCGCCATTCGGTCCAGACGATATCCCCGGCGGCGCTGCCGACGACCATGCCCATGATGCTCGCGCGCAGGTCCGGGATGCTCCCGAAGAGCTGCTGCCAGTTGGCGCGCACCTGGTCGCGGCCGGTGAAACTGCGGAACGGGTGAGCAGGAGTGTCGTTGACGTAATCGGCTGCGAAGCAGGCGGTGAGCGAGGTGACGTCGTGGGCGTTCGTCGCGTCGAGCAGCCGAGCGACGACGCCGACAGCGCCATCGGTGATTCCTGTTGAGTTCGGCATCGTTGCCTCCTGCAGCGCATATTCGATATAGTGTGCTGTATCTAAATTGGAGCTTACGCTCGATGTCGACGACAAGCAAGGAACGGCGCCCCTACGACGCCACCGCCCGCCGGACCCGCGCGGTGCGGCGACGTGACGGCATCCTCGAGCACGCGCGCGGCATGTTCCTCGCCAACGGCTACGGCTCGACGACAGTCGGCGCCATCGCGTCAGCCTCCGGCGTCTCGCCCGAAATGGTCTACAAGGCGTTCGGCGGCAAGCCGGGCATCGTGATGGCGATCTTCGAACGAAGTCTGCTCGGCAGTGCGCCGGCCCCGGCCGAAGAGCGTTCCGACATTGCCCAACTCGAGGCGCCGGATGCGCGCGCGCTCTTTCGGCGGTTCGGGGAGCTCAGCGCCGAGGTCGCTCCGTTGACCGCTCCCATGATGCGTCTCATCCGGGACGCCGCAGCCGGCGGAGGCGACAGCGCAATGGCGGCTGTCCTGCGCGACGTCGAGCTGGAGCGCTACCGGCGGATGCGACACAATGCCGAAGTGCTGCAGAAGCGCGGCTTCCTCGCTCCAGGCATGACGACGGACCACGCGGCCGACGTGATGTGGTTCTACACGGCCGACGACGTGTTCCACAACCTGGTCGAGTCCCGCCACTGGTCACTCGACAGCTATGCGGACTTCATCGCGAATGCCCTCGCATCGGCACTGCTCTGAGCCCTCGCGACCGCAACCATGGCGGATGGGACACCCTGCTGCCACACTTTGTAGCAGCAGCAGAAGGGAACGGATGATGACCGAAGGAATCAAAGCAGAGCCCTGGGCGCTCGTCACCGCGTCCGGCAGTTCCGAGTACACGATGTACGTCGAAGGAGACGAGCTCGTCTGCCAGGTCGGGTCGACGACCCTCAAGTACCAGGCCCGCGCCATCGAGGATCTAGCCGCCTGGCTCAAAGAGCAAGGCGAGTGGGTCCCGCTGGGTGCCGCTGACGAGTCGAAGACCGCGGTCGACGGCACCGTGGAGGCATGGGGCCGCTCGGAGTCCAACCCTGTCGGCGGCTGGTACGGCCTGCGCAAGGGGTACCGCGGCCGGTTCGGGATGTACCTACCGCCGCTGCTCGAGAAGCTCGGGCTCGTCGAACTCACGCACGACGCGCGAAACAACAGGGTCCGCGCCCTCTAGGGTTTGGCTTGCTAGCCCTCTGCCACGTGGGGTCGTGCCGTGGACTGACGCACGACCAGTTCCGGCGCCGGCGACCCGACCACCGTGTGGGTCACCGCCGCGTCCCCGTCCACGAGCAGGGCGACCGCGGCTGAACCGAGGGTGCTCAGCGGCATCCTCACCGTCGTGATCGGCGGCCACGTGGCATCCGCGTACCAGACGTCGTGCATGGCGACGATCGAGATGTCGGCGGGCACCCTCAGGTCTCGTGAGTGCAGCTCTGCGAGCAGGCCGAGGGCCGCGTTCAGGTTGGCGACCACGAGAGCGGTCGGCATCGGCCCCACCTCGAGCAGGTGGACCGCAGCGACGCGACCATCCGCGCCGGTGTACCCGACGTGCGTCATCCAATCGTCATTCGCGTCGAGTCCTCCATCGGCCATCGCCGACAGGAAGCCCGCTTCGCGCCGTGCGCCGGTTGCGCTCCCCGGAAGGCCACCGACGAAACCAATCTC
>JAVECW010000001.1 GCA_030841285.1 Microbacteriaceae bacterium | reverse complement strand
TAGTTCCAGATCGGGTTGATCGTGAACAGCGACGCGATGAGGACGATGACGCCGAAGACGATGAAGAAGAATCCACCGGCCTTCGCGGCGTAGACCGGGAGGACCGGGTAGCCGACGACGTTCTCCTGCGACCGTCCAGGGCCCGCGTACTGCGTGTGCTTGTGGACGACCACGAACAGCAGGTGCAGTGCGATCATCGCGAGCACGAGCGCGGGCAGCAGCAGGATGTGCAGCGTGTAGAGGCGCCCGACGATCGCGGTGCCGGGGAACTCGCCGCCGAAGAGCAGGAACGAGGTCCAGGTGCCTATGAGAGGGATGCCCTTGACCAGGCCGTCAATGATGCGGAGGCCGTTGCCGGAGAGCAGGTCGTCTGGCAGGGAGTATCCGGTGAAGCCTTCGGCCATCGCGAGGATGAAGAGCACGAATCCGATGACCCAGTTGAGTTCACGCGGCTTGCGGAACGCACCCGTGAAGTAGATGCGCAGCAT
The DNA here is from genome assembly GCA_030841285.1 of Microbacteriaceae bacterium. Classification (GTDB taxonomy): domain Bacteria; phylum Actinomycetota; class Actinomycetes; order Actinomycetales; family Microbacteriaceae; genus JAUZGC01. The sequence goes on along the minus strand of JAVECW010000001.1, from coordinate 8,418 downwards.
GTGCAGACCGATCGCCGCAACGAAGAGCAGTGCTGCCCAGTGGTGCACCTGGCGCATCAAGAGGCCGCCGCGGATGTCGAACGAGATGTTGAGCGTGCTCGACATGGCCGACGACATCTCGACGCCCTTGAGGGGCACGAACGAGCCGTTGTAGATGACCGGTGCCTGCGACGCCTGGAAGAAGAACGTCAGGAACGTACCGCTGAGCAGGATGACGACGAAGCTATAGAGCGCGACCTCACCGAGCAGGAACGACCAGTGGTCGGGGAAGATCTTGCGACCGAACTCCTTGACCGCGACCGAGATGCTCGTGCGATCCTCGAGGTAGCTCGCGGCGGCGGCGGTGACGCCGCCCTTCTTAGCCGCGCGCGGCGCGGCGGTTGTCGTGCTCAATTGCGCTCCCAGAAGCTCGGGCCGACCGGTTCGGTGAAGTCACTGCGTGCGACGAGGTAACCCTCCGCGTCGACGGTGATGGGCAGCTGCGGCAATGGACGCTTGGCCGGGCCGAAGATGACCTGGGCTTCGTGCGTGATGTCGAACTGCGACTGGTGGCAGGGGCACAGCAGGTGGTGCGTCTGCTGCTCGTAGAGCGCTACGGGGCATCCAACGTGTGTACAGATCTTCGAGTACGCCACGATTCCATCGTAGTTCCATGTCCTGCGGGCGGGCGAGACAAACATGTCCGCGGGCTTCAAACGCATGAGCAGGACGGCCGCCTTCGCTTTCTCCTCGAGCCGGTCGGGTGCTTCGTTGAGTCCCTCTGGAATGACGTGGAACGCCGAGCCGAGCGTGACGTCCGCAGCCTTGATGGGGGTTCCCTCTGGGTCGCGGGTGAGGCGGGTGCCCGCCTTCCACATGGTGTGCGAGAGGAGCGCGACCGGGTCCTGATTCTGTGGACCCAGGCCGCGGAACAGCACGATCGCCGGCAGCGGGAACGCGATCAGAGCACCGATGAGGGAGTTGCGCACGACACTACGGCGGCTGAAGCCCGACTCCTGGTCGGCCTCCTGGAAGATCTCCACAGCGCGCTCGATCGTGTCCTCGGAGGCACGCACCGGATGGCGAAGGTCGATGCCTTCCTGCTCGTACATGAGCGCCTTGCCCCAGTGCACAGCACCGATGCCGATGGCGAGAAGGGCGAGAGCAATCCCGAGGCCGATGAACAGCGTGTTCAGGCGCACCGAGCCGGGGTCCGATGACTCGATCGGGAACATCATGTATGCGGCGATCGCCCAGATGCTGCCGACGATCGACAGGTAGAACAACGTGTAGACGACGCGCTCGGCGCGACGCTGCTTCTTTGGATCCAGATCCGTGATTCGCGGGCGGTGCGTTGGGAAACCGGGGTTGGGGACGGCGTCCTGAGGAACCACCGCCGTTCCCGGATCGCCTACCCTGACGTGTTCGACGGCCGACGAGTTGGCAGTGGTCAGTTCGTGACCGCCGTTATCGTCCTGTGCCATTGTTCTCCTTCGTGCGCTGTGTCATGACCTCGGTGCCGCCTAGTTCGACTTCGCCGTGATCCATACGGTCAGGGCAATGATCGCGCCCAGGCCGAAAATCCAGATGAAGAGGCCCTCTGCCACCGGGCCGAGGTCGCCGAGCGCGTATCCGCCCGGGGACGGGTTCTTCTCGATGTACGTGAGGTAGGTGATGATGTCGCGCTTGCCAGACGGGGAGATGTTGCTGTCGTTGAACACGGGCATGTTCTGCGGTCCGGTGACCATGGCCTCGTAGATGTGCTGAGCACTGACGCCGCTGAGCGCGGGAGCGAACTTGCCCTCGGTCAGCGCACCTCCGGCGCCGGCGACGTTATGGCACATCGCGCAGTTCGTGCGGAACAGCGCACCGCCGTTTGCGGCATTGCCCTGGGTGGCGTCGAGAAGTGATGCGTTGGGGATGCCTGGTCCGGGGGCCAGTGAGGCGACGTAGTCGGCGAGTGCAGTGATGTCGCTGCCGGTGAACTGGACGGGCTTCTGCTGCGCCTGCGGACCGTTCATGGCCATGGGCATGCGGCCAGTTCCGACCTGGAAGTCGACTGCTGCGGCGCCGACACCGATCAGGCTCGGACCGTTCGTTGTGCCAGAGGCCGACAGCCCATGACAGGTGGCACAGTTGGACATGAAGAGCTTCTTGCCCTGGTCCACAGACTGTTGGGACGCCGCTGCCGGCGCGGCCGAGGCCGTCGACGTATTGAATGCAGCGTATGCACCGCCTGTGAAGCTCAGACCGATTGCGATCAGGGCGATCATGGCCAGAGGATGACGACGCCCTGTCTTACGAACGGTACGGGCAGGAGTGTGCGTTTTCGCGCGCATAGTGATGTGTTCTGCTCCTGATTCCTATTTGAGAACGTAGATGACCAGGAAGAGCCCGATCCAGACGACGTCAACGAAGTGCCAGTAGTACGAGACGACGACGGCGCTCGTCGCCTCCTTGTGCCCGAACGTCTTGACGGCGAATGCGCGACCGATGACGAGGAGGAACGCGATGAGGCCGCCCGTGACGTGGAGGGCGTGGAAGCCCGTCGTGAGATAGAAGGCTGATCCGTATGCAGTCGAATTCAGGGTGATGTGTTCGGAGACGAGAGTTGCGTACTCCGTGGCCTGGCCGGCGACGAAGATCGCGCCCAGGCCGTATGTGAGCGTGAACCACTCGACCATGCCCCACTGGCTGGGCTTCCAGCCGGTCGATCGAGCCTGGAGACGCTCGGCAGCGAACACGCCGAACTGGCAGGTGAACGAGCTCGAAACGAGCACCAGGGTGTTGACCAGCGCGTACGGAACGTTGAGGTGCTGGGTCTCGGATGCCCACAGTGCGGGAGACGTCGATCGCAGGGTGAAGTAGATCGCGAAGAGGCCCGCGAAGAACATGACCTCGCTGCCGAGCCACACGATCGTGCCAACGGCCACGACGTTTGGCCGGTTGATTGCAGGCGCGCCAGCATGAGGGGAGATTGAGGTGCTCGTCACGCTTCCATTATGGCCGAAAAGAACGCTGTGTTTTCTCATTAGGATCGCTGTATGGCGGAATTCAGGACGTGGCCTTCGGTGTTTACCTCTCTCCTTGAGGGCGACGACCTGAGTGTGGCGGACGCGGCCTGGGCGATGGAGCAGGTCATCACCGGCGAAGCGAGCCCGGCGCAGCTCGCCGGATTCCTTGTCGCGCTGCGGGCCAAGGGTGAAACGGTCGACGAGATCGTGGGATTCCGTGACGCGATCCTGGATCACGCCGTGCCGCTGGAGATTGATCCCATGGCGCTCGATATCGTCGGGACCGGCGGGGACCGGTTCGGCACCGTCAATATTTCGACGACCGCGTCGATCGTGGCCGCTGCCGCTGGCACTCCCGTCATCAAGCACGGAAACAAGGCGGCCAGTTCGGCCTCGGGATCCTCCGACGTGCTCGCTGCCTTGGGAGTTGACCTCGGCCTCTCCGCCGCCCGCGTCGCGGAGGTCTTCGAGCAGGTCGGCATCACCTTCGCGTTCGCGTCGGCCTTTCACCCTGGATTCGCTCACGCGGGCGCGGTGCGCGGGGAACTCGGCATCCCAACGGTCTTCAACTTCCTCGGCCCGCTGTGCAACCCGGCGAGGCCGGAGGCCTCGGCGGTCGGTGTCGCACAACTCGATCGTGTGCCGCTCATCGTCGGGGTGTTCCAGACACGTGGCGCGACGGCACTCGTATTCCGCGGAGATGACGGCCTCGACGAGATGTCGACGACCGGGCACAGCCACGTCTGGGAGGTCACGCGCGGGCTCGTCACCGAACACGACATCGATCCCCGCGAGCTCGGGATCCCCAGGGCGGGGATCGAGGACCTCTTGGGCGGCGATGCCAAACACAACGCGGCCGTCGTGCGCGCCGTGCTCGCCGGCGAAGAAGGTCCGGTGCGGGACATCGTGCTCCTGAACGCGGCGGCCGGTCTGGTCTCGTTTGACCTCGCGTCCGACGCTTCGAAGGTTCAAGAGAGCATCCTCGATCGATTCAGGGCCAAGCTGGTTGTTGCGGCGGACGCGATTGACTCCGGGGCGGCGACTGCCAAGCTCGAGCGCTGGGTCGCGGCAACGCGATAGGCGGAGGGGGTTTCGATGAAGAAGCTCATCAATGACGCACGCGCCGTTGTCGACGAGGCGCTTGGCGGCCTGGCCGCGGCGCATGCCGACATCCTGAGCGTCTCGTTCGATCCGCGCTACGTCGCAAGGCGTGGCGCTCCCATCGTGGGCAAGGTCGCGCTGGTCAGCGGCGGGGGCAGCGGTCACGAACCGCTTCACGCCGGATTCGTCGGCCTCGGGATGCTGGCTGCGGCCGTCCCTGGCGCGATTTTCACCTCGCCGACTCCCGACCTCGTCCTCGCGGCAACGCGCGCGGTCGATGGGGGAGCCGGGGTGCTGTACCTGGTCAAGAACTACACGGGCGACGTGCTGAATTTCGAGACCGCCGCTGATCTCGCTGTCGGGGCGGGCATCCGCGTGGAGTCCGTGCTGATCAATGACGACGTTGCCGTCGAGGATTCGAGCTTCACCGCCGGGCGACGCGGCATCGCCGGGGCCGTTCTCGTCGAGAAGATCGCTGGTGCGGCGGCGGAGCGCGGTGACTTCCTCGAGTCCGTTGCTTCGATCGCACGGCGAGTCAACGCCTCGATGCGCTCGATGGGCGTTGGCCTGCGGGCGGGCGTCCTCCCATACTCCGGCGAGTCGACCTTCACGCTTGCCGAGGACGAGATCGAGTTCGGCGTCGGCATGCACGGCGAACCCGGGCGGGCGCGAATTCCTCTGGAGCCGGCCGACGCGATCGTCGATCGGCTGGTGGCGGCAATCGCGGACGATCTGCCATTCGCCCCAGGTGATCGCGTGCTCCTCCTGGTCAATGGACTGGGCGGGACACCGCAGTCCGAGCTCTACATCGTGTTCCGCCGAGCGGCGCAGGCGCTGGCCGAGCGCGGACTCGTGCTCACACGCAGTCTCGTCGGGAGCTTCGCGACATCCCTCGAGATGCAGGGTGCGTCGCTCACGCTCCTTCGGTTGGACGACGAGCTGGTCGAGCTGTGGGATGCGCCGGTGCACACCGCAGCGCTTCGCTGGGGTTGTTAGGAGAGGGTGCAGATGAGCCTGGACGCCACGTGGGTCGTGGAGTGGATGCGACACAGCGCGCGCGTGCTCGCCGAGAATCGGGCCGAACTGGGCACGCTCGACCGGGAGATCGGTGACGGCGACCACGGCGAGAACATGGACCGCGGATTCATCGCGGTCCTGTCCGAGCTCGATGCGATCCCAGACGATGCGACGCCAGGCGAGGTGTTGCGGAGGGCCGCGATGACACTCATCTCGACCATCGGGGGTGCGGCCGGGCCGCTCTATGGGACCGCTCTGCTCAAGGCATCCGACGCGGTCGGTTCGGAGACACAGCTCGACGGCGCCTCGATCGTCGCCCTTCTGCGGGCCGCACGCGACGGCATCGTGCTGCGCGGCAAGGCCGAGGTGGGGGAGAAGACCATGGTGGATTCCTGGACACCTGCTGTCGACGCCGCGTCCTCCGCCGAGGGCGCGGGGGAGTCGCCGGCCGGCATCCTGCGGGCGGCCGCAGAGGCAGGGAGCGCCGGCGCGGAGGCGACGGAGCCGCTGATCGCCCGTAAGGGGCGTGCGAGCTATTTGGGGGAGCGGGCCATCGGGCACCGCGATCCGGGGGCGCAGTCGACTGCGTTGATCCTGCATGCAGCGGCGGATGCGGCACGGAATGCATGAGGCGCGCGGAGAGAACCGGCCGTCTGACACAGGGGCGGGGCGCGTCGGGATCGTCTTCGTCTCGCACAGCGCGCGGCTGGCGGAAGGGCTTGTTGAACTCGCCAGCCAGATGGCGCCCGCGACCCGGCTCATTGCGGCCGGAGGCACCGCGGATGGCCGCATCGGCACCAGCTTCGACGCCGTGTCGGCCGCGCTGCGCGAGGCGAACACCGGTCGGGGGGTCGTCGTGCTGTGCGATCTCGGTTCCGCGATCCTCATCGCCGCGACGGCACGGGATTTTCTCGACGACGAGGAGCGCGAGGGCGTGTACATCGTCGACGCTCCGCTGGTCGAGGGGGGAGTGGCCGCTGCGGTCGCCGCTGAGGGAGGCGCCGACCGCCTGGGCGTCGTCGCAGCGGCAGAGTCCGCGCGCACGTCCTGGACCGCTCCGGCGGTGTCGGCGGAGTCGGGGAAGTCGCCGACGGAGGCCGTCATGACTGCGCCGGTCGAGGCGGCGCCAGACATCCGCTATGCCCGCACCGTGACGCTCATCAACGTGTCGGGCCTGCACGCACGCCCGGCCGCGGAATTCGTCAGGCTCGCCAATACCTTTCCTGCCAAGGTGACCGTTAATGGGAAGGACGCCAAGAGCCTGCTCAGCATTATGGGGCTCGCACTCGTGGCCGGCGCGACGGCTGAGATCGTGTCGGCGGATGCATCCGGCCAGGAAGCGGTGGATGCACTGGCTGACCTCGTCGAGTCCGGATTCGGCGAAGAACGCGCCTGAGCTGGGAGGCGTACACTCGGGCCCATCATCCTGAGAATGCCTCACGACCCCAAGGAGCGTCATGCGTTACGCCATCCTCGGTACCGGCATCGTCGGCCGGACGCTTGCGAGCAAGCTCGCTTCCCTCGATCACGAGGTAGTAATCGGAACCCGCGACCCTCGAGTCACGGCTACGCGTGCCGAATCCGGCGGCTATGGAATTGTGCCGTTCGCCGAGTGGCAGACGGCGCATCCGCAGATCTCGCTGGCGTCCTTCTCGGAGGCGGCGGCGGACGCAGACGTGATTGTCAACGCGACATCGGGGGGTGTGTCCGTTGCGGCGCTCACGGAGGCGGGGGCGAACAATCTTGCCGGCAAGCTGCTGATCGACGTCGCTAACCCGCTGGACTTCTCACACGGCATGCCACCAACCCTGGACCCAGCCAACACCGACAGCCTTGGCGAGCAGATCCAGCGCGCTTTTCCTGAGGCGAAGGTGGTGAAGACACTGCACACGATGAACAGCCAGATCATGGTGGAACCGACTCGCGTGCCCGGTGAGCACAACGTCTTCGTCGGCGGCGATGACGCGGATGCCAAGGCGCAGGTGGCCGCGCTGCTCGGCGAATTCGGCTGGTCACCCGCGTCGATCATCGATCTCGGCGACATCACTTCGGCGCGTGCCACGGAGATGATGCTGCCGATGTGGCTGCGGCTCTGGGGCACGCTCGGCCACCCCGATTACAATTTCCACATCCAGGGAGCATGAGTCGGGGCGCCTGCCGCACAAAGGATTTATCGTGCGTAGCTGGAACCTGACCGCGTGCGCTTCAATAGGTCGTTGTCCACTAAATACCTTCGGAGAAGAGCGAAGTCATCCGAGTAGGCGAGCAGGCGAACGTTGAGTTCGCTTTCTGTCAGCACTTCGTCATTCGGCATGACCTGATCGAGGACCCATACCAGGAGCGCTCGGCGTTCACTGGCGGAGGCCGGGAAGTGGTCGATTCTTCCTCCTCGGAGGAAGCGGTCGACGCCGGTCGCCGCCTCGCTCGTGCCCTCGTGGGCGAGGAGGGCGCGGAACGGTGCATCCGTCGCTTCGTAGTGATTGTCGGCGGTCTGTTCGATCAGGCCAGAACCGATCAGGGCCTTGAGAGCACGCTGTTGCCTGGCGACGCTTGGAGGGCGCGAGGCACCGCCCGACTCGGCGGACAACACAATTTTGGCATAGGCGACCCGAGTCTCAGCATGAGCGAGTGCTGCCGCAATGCGCCGGACGTCAACCGTCGAACTCTCACCCATAGCGTTCTCCCTCACCGCGTTGATCCTCTCTGATCCAGCACGTTCTCTGCAATAGTTGCACCGTGATCGACAGCATCTTCGTGAATGGCACGGTCGGATCGGGAAAGACGACTCTTGCCTATGCGGTGAGCGCGCTGGAGACATCCATTACTCACGCGGTTATCGATCTCGATGAGATCAGGCGTCTTCGCCCTGCTCCGGCGACGGATCGGTTCGCCCACGAGGTTGAGCTACGCAATTTGCGCAGCATTGCCGACAACTACCGCGAGGCCGGTTCCGAGAGATTCATCCTGGCCGGAGTGCTCGAGCACGAGGCGGAAATCGGCCGGTATCGAGAAGCTCTTGGCTCGGACGGGATGTTCATCTGCCGGTTGACAGTGGCACCGGACGTTGTGAAGAGGAGGCTCGCTCGGCGTCATGAGCGCGATCAGATGGGGCTGATCTGGCATCGTGATCGCGCGGTCGAGCTCGCCCGAATCCTTGCGACGAATACCTTCGATGACATCGTGCTCGATTCATCCGACGTCGAGCCGTCCCGGCTCGCGTCTGCGCTCCGATTGGCGGCGGGCTGGAGTTAGGGCGCGTCTCCTGACCGGTGGTCGATGGGTGGGCAGCCTGGCGGTCATGTCGCGG